>NZ_JACSWB010000206.1 GCF_016888135.1 Leptolyngbya sp. CCY15150 | reverse complement strand
GGCTTGGATCTCCTCGCCAAGCGATTCATCATGGCGGTGTAGAACAAACCCAGAGGAACGGCATTAAGCATCACCAAAAGCTGGGAAGAGCCCAAGGCTGGGTCTACCTGCGCCAGCTAGGATGGCGTCTGCGGGTACCCCGGCCTCAGCATCAAGACGCCGACCTCGACGCTCAGGACGCTTGGAAAAAAAAACTTCAGGAGAACGTCGAGCACCTTCAGCAGACCTATCCCGACGCCGACGTCGAGGTGTGGT
>NZ_JACSWB010000205.1 GCF_016888135.1 Leptolyngbya sp. CCY15150 | reverse complement strand
AAACTGAAGTGATTCCATGGGTAGAGCACCTCAAGGGAGCTACCTTTTTATTCTCTCAAAATTTTGAGTGTCACCAAAAGTTGGGAAGAGCCCAAGGCTGGGTCTACCTGCGCCAGCTAGGATGGCGTCTGCGGGTACCCCGGCCTCAGCATCAAGAAGCCGACCTCGACGCTCAGGACGCTTGGAAAAAAAAACTTCAGGAGAACGTCGAGCACCTTCAGCAGACCTATCCCGACGCCGACG
>NZ_JACSWB010000204.1 GCF_016888135.1 Leptolyngbya sp. CCY15150 | reverse complement strand
ACAAACGTTTCCAACTCATCGAGTTGGGCCGTTTCGGGAATCTCATAATTCTCCTCAGGGATAGCTGCTGCGGCTTGGCGCACCCAGTTGATCACACTATTATGGTTGATGCCGGTCACGCGCTCGATCGCTCGAAATCCCATACCGTTGAGGGACATGGTGACACACAAGGCTTTGACCTCTTGACTGTATCCCTGTTGGGGATTGTCTCGGAACTGGCGGCGGCAGTCTCGGCACAGGTAGCTTTGCTTGCCGTTGCGATGCCCATTCTTGACAACGTTGGTGCTGGCGCAGTGAGGACAGTTCATCATGGCTTCCCTTGACTCTATGTCATTTTACACTGTGCAACGCC
>NZ_JACSWB010000203.1 GCF_016888135.1 Leptolyngbya sp. CCY15150 | reverse complement strand
CTGGGTCTACAGCCTTATGTGGAGTTACTCAAGGATGCTGCGCCAGAAGCTCTGCAGCGGCAGCGGTGGTATGTGCGAGTGCTATCCATCTTGTTACCAGAGTTGAAGGGGTGGTTAGAATCGTGGCAGCTCGGGCGGAGTCTAGAGGCTGTCTACATGGAGGCGCAAAAATGCTTATATGGTCATCTGAGGCATCTCACACCCGAACAAACGGTCTGGATTGAGGTGCTGTTGGCAGAGGAAGAGCAGGCGTTACCCAACGAGCAGAAGGTGATTCGGGCTGAGGCGATCGCTATGCTCGCTCAGATGTTCACTACAGAGGACTGGCAGGCGATCGCCAATGTTGCCTCCCAAACAATGACGAAAGACATTCTACAAATGGGGCAAGAAGCGGCGGATTCCATCCTCGCTGTCTAAGCCTAGT
>NZ_JACSWB010000202.1 GCF_016888135.1 Leptolyngbya sp. CCY15150 | reverse complement strand
CATCTTGATTGCCTCACCCTGTTCTCGCCTCTGTGCCTAGCCTAGCCAATTGTCTCCTCTTTCTCCAGCTAGTTTTGCCGCCCTAGAAAAAAACAACTGCATGGAGCTGAGCACGATTGGCAAAAACCAGAACAGGAATAGGTTGGCCATAGCAATGTGAAACCCAACGCTCGCGACTAGAGCTATAGCAATGATTTTGAACAGCATGACAGTCCTCTCTTTGCCATTCATATAGCCGTTCATAAATCTCCAATACCAAGGGAAAAAGCTGCGATGCGTGCCATCGTGGAAGTCGGGGTCTTTGGCTTGACCAGGATATCGGTGGTGCTTCCGGTGGTTGCGAGCAAGTTTCTCATAAGACAAGAGAGCATAGAGCGTGACGGCTAGCCGCCCAATGTCATGATTCAGGCGGCGATCGCTTGGCATGACCACTCCATGAATGGCATCGTGGGCCAAAATAAATAAACCAGTTTGAATATAGGTGCGTCCTAAAATGGCCGGAAAAACCCATAGAACGTTGTACTGACCTAGGTCAATCACTAAGAGCAACCCTAAACTAAACATCCAAAGCAACACAATCACCGAGGCAATTAAAACTCCTGTTAAGGGAGCTGGGGTTGGGTCATACCGCATATGAATCGGTCTCGCTAAGCACTATCGTCGTCTCTCCGCCAACTCTGCCAAAGTCTGGCTCTGGCCCCAGCGACATTTCAACAATATAGACCCAGGCTTCAGCTTCATAGTTGAAGCTTTTAACAGAACCTTCGCCACCCAAAAAACTGACGTGTTGGGCACGGTAAAAGCTGGGCAATTCGATCGATCCCTTATCCATGAGACAGCCTATATCAGTACAAACCCACGATAATAGATGGGTGTTTGATTACTGGATTAAATTAGTTGACCCAATTGGCCCGCTGTAAGATTCAGTAGGCTTCGGGTTTGTTCAGGAACAGCGATCGCTGCTTCAACTACTGAGGCAGTCAAGCATGTTAATCGGTTGGGGTGCAACCTGAGTCTTGCCGCAACACAGCAATGGTCTCAATTACCCTGCCACTCCCGCTCCTCCAACTCCTTCTGCGGCAGCAGCAGCGTCGCTTCAATTTCTTGGCGAATGCTTTCGGTCACTTCGCAGTTGCTGTTGAGGCAATCTACCAACAGTTGGTTGGCGTCGTAGTAGCGCTTGAGCACCTGATCTTGCTCGGGGCTAAACTGCCAGGGGTGGTGAATATTGCGGTATTCGGTGACCGAGCCTTTGATCTGTTCAACCCAGGCTGGGTAGTTTTCCTGCCACCAGGTTTGCAGCCGTTCCTGGCTTTGGTGTGAGGCAGGCAACTGCTCCTTGAGCTGCTGAATCGACTTGTAAAACCCAGCATCGAGCACCATGACCAAAATATTGCTAAGCGCCTCACTACAGGCGTGCACGTAGGCAAAATCTTGGCTGTGGTCAACGGCAAATTCCACCAGCAGTTTTTCCAGGGCAGCATCTAGAAAAATACCCTGATCGAGGGTACTGGCTAGGGCAAACTGGTCGGCGGTGTGGGGGCTTTGGGCCAGGGCCAGGTAAAAGGCGCGGGTGGTTGCCAGCTTGGGCTCGGGAGGAATCGTCTGGGACTTTTGACTGGCCCACATCAAGAAATCTTGCAGGTGAGGATCTTGGGCCACTAGGGCATCGATCTCCTGCTTCATCAGTTGCACCAAAGAGTCGGCGCTGCGCAGCATGGCCGCAGTCAGCAAAAATACCTCATGCCAGTGGGGATCGGTAATGTGGCTGACCAGGCCGCCTAGGGCCTGCTCCAGCGCTCGCAGGTTGTGGGTGGCGACGATTTTGCGCGCCGTCAGATATTCCTGAAACGCTAGATACGAGAAGGAAAAAATGCCCCGCGCCCGCTCAATCAGCAGCCCGTGCTGGGCCTCGATCGCCTTCAACATAGCTTCGCTTTCAAGCTGGAGTTCTTCGATTTCTTGGGTAGCACCGGGCAAATTTTGCAGGTAGTCTTCAATGTACTGCTCGATGGTGCGTTGCTCAAAAAAGTACTGTCCCTGTTCAAAGGTGACAGCGGCCAACTGGCTCAGCAGTTTCATCTTTTGGGGCAGCAAAAAGCCTCGATAGGCGTCGTCTCGCTCTACACCCTTGGTCTCATCCCACTTGCCCAGCAGCAGGTCGAGGCCCTGTTTATAAAACGCCGTGCGTTTGGTGGGGAACTTCCCTTCCCCCTGAAACACCCAGCAGGCCAGGTGCAAAAACAGGGGCGTCACCACCAGTTGGCGAAACTGCCAGTTTTCGGGCAAATCCAATTTCTCGACAAACTCCGCTGCCTTTTCCTGTCCCTGGGAGGTGGCAGTTCGGCCCAAGGCCACAAACCACTTTTGAACAAAGGTGGTAATCTGCGCTTCGCTAAAGGAGGCAATCTCTACATCGGTAAAGCCGTGCAGGGTCAGCTTTTTGGCCGCCGTGCGACACGATGCCACGTACCGATTGCGGTGGTATTTGCCTGAAAAGGTGCGAATTTCTCGAATCACGGCGTTGATGTCCTGATTCAGCACCTCATCCATGCCGTCCATGAGCATCAAGACCCGCCCCTCGGTGAGCAGGGTTTCGAGCTGGGCGGGATCGTTGAGCCGAAGGGCTTGGTGAATGTAGTTGAACAGGCTAAAGTCGCCCCGGCGTTTGGATGTTTCGGCAAACTCCCGCAGGGCGATAAAGATGGGTGCGTGATCGGCGGCAAACTCGCCCTGGTTGCACTGCACGGCTAGGTGCTGTAAAAAGGTGGTTTTGCCAATTCCTGGCTTGCCCAGCACCCGCAGCTTGCCGTAGGTTTCTACCGCTTCCACGCCAGGGATCTGAGGCTGATCAATGATCCCCAGCCCCATCCGGTTAAAGTTGGCAGGGTCTAGATTGTTGAGGGCATCAATCTCAAGACACTGCTGGTTGGCAACGGCTTCGAGAATATTGACATCGACATAGATGTCGTCAATGTTGACGGGGTGCCTGATGTCGAGCAGTTGCAAAACACCACACTGGTGCTGAATGGTGTCGTAATTCTGCGATCGCACCTCCGTCACTAGGTCATCCACTGTCGGCAGCTGCGGGTCTAGTATGTCTTCCGGATCTAAAAAGTCGGCGGGCGGGTCGGCGGCAATCTCGCGCCAGTTGAGGTCTAAAACCTGGCAAACATCCATAAACACCTGCCGATCCACCGGCTGCCCGGTAAAAAATCGCCAGATCGGCTGCCGGGTTTTGAGATTCACCTCTGCAGCCAAATTGTCTTGAGTCCACCCTTTGAGCGCAAATGCGCGTTTGGACTGCTGAATACCAGCAGGTGAAGCCTTGAGCGATCGCTTAGCCATAGGTAAAAAAGTATTAATCTGGTATTTTAAAACGGTGAATTTAAAACGGTGAGCTAAAACAACACAAAGAACTAATCTTTTGCCGCTGTTTCAATTCACGCCTTGCAATAAAACATGCAAATGCTAGCATCTCAAATAGTGAATTTAAACAGCACAAAGAAATAATCTTGTGTATGAATCTTATCGTAACGATTTGATTCTTCGTAACGATAAGATTCTTCAGGGCTTGAAAACCTCCCGCAGGTTGCCCCACTTGCCCACTGCGCAGCGATCGCCCCTCCATCATCACCGCCTTCCCATCCTGGATCAATACAAAACACCTCGCAAACCCGCTGATCCAACGACTGCACCAACACGATCGCTCCGGGATAGTGCTCTTTCACCTTCAGATACTGCTAAATGCTTCTAAATACTGCCAAATGCTGCCAAATGTTCTCCCACATCAACGGGCGATCGCGCTCAGTTTTACCCTAGGGCACCGCGCTTGACCTTGAACCTTAGTCACTTCCGCACCCTTGCCATGATTGGGATGAGTTACACTGTGGGTCAGATGTCGCCTAGAAAAACTTATCCCCCTTGCTCCTATGGATCCTATGACCCTCACCGCCTTTATCACTCCTTTTTTGCCATTTTTACTAAAATTAGATAACAAAACCGCCGAAACCGCTGACCGGGGGCACGTTGTTCGGTAATGTGACTGGATCGATAACGCTGTAGTCGCTAGCGATCGCCCACACCCCCTAGGAGGACACCATGACCCTTACCGTTGAAGATCTCCAACGCTTCCAGCACCAACACCCCGACTACCGCCTCGAACTCGTCGATGGAACCATCATTGTCATGAGTCCGTCTGGTTTTGAATCCGATGAAATCGCCGCCGCCATCATCGCCCAACTCTGGGCCTGGGTTAGACCTCGCAAGCTAGGGCGCGTCACCGCCTCCAGTGCAGGCTTCAAGCTCCCCAACGCCGATGTTCGCGCTCCCGATGCCTCCTTCGTCAAAGCTGAACGGCTGAAACGCACCACCGAAGACTATGCCAATCTCGTTCCTGATCTGATCTTTGAGGTGTGCTCTAAGATCGATGACCTCGACCAGCTCCGCGCCAAAATCCGGCAGTTCCTTGACCTAGGCACCACCGTTGGCGCACTGGTGGACTATCGCACCCAAACCATTGAGGTTTACCACGCTCAAGGCGAACCCGTGATTTTGCAAAATGGCGATCGCTTCACTGTCCCCGAACTCTTGCCGGGCTGGGACATGGAGGTCTCCAGCATCTGGGCACCGGAATTCGAGTGAACCTAAGGGACGATATCCACGGCGAGCAGCACTCTCTGACGGGGAGCCCAGAATATTGTTTGGGCAACGTATGTGTCCTGATTAACCTAACGAACGAGCTATAGAGTCATAAGGAAGCATCACATTCTGTAATGCTAGGGCTGAGCGATCGCAGCGGCCGATGGGGTTTCCCGTCGCACAGTAAACCGAGGGCGATCACCACCAGTAAACCCACTGCCAGCCCATAGGGTCGCAGATTACTTCCATCTGGCAGCACCATAACCGGTATGACCCACCCCCAAGCGTTGACGGCAGTGTGCAGCACGAGGGCAGGCAGCACACTTCCTCTAGTTTGATTAAGTAGCCATGCAAACAGCACCGATAGCGCCATCGTACTCACCATATATAGCCCAACGGGAATGTAGCGTTGCACCGTGTCGGCCATATAAAACAGTGGCAAGTGCCACGCGCCCCACACCGTGCCCAAGACAAGGCTAGCCACGCGCCAGCCATAGCGCTCTTGTAAAACAGGCAATGCATAGCCCCGCCAGCCAAATTCCTCGCCCAGCGGGCCGCCAAGCAGCAGCACCAACCCAAAATTCACTACGGCTAACAGCACATGCCCGGATGCGGGGGACGGGGCGATCGTGCCGCCCAAGGCGATGTGCATAGCAGCGGCCAGCCCCATGACCGCCAGAGGCAAGAAAAACGAGAGCGCCAGCCAACCCCAACCAACCCGCCATTGCAGCGATCGCTTGAGCCAACGATGCAGCCCGTTCTGGCCATCGGCATACCTCACCACCGCGATCGCCGCGATACCGGGGCCAAAACTCCCCGCAATCAGCAACACCATACCTAAGATGGGCAACTGAGGTCTGATCACCGAAGACAGCAGCCAGCAGAACCACGACCAAGCAAATGCCAAGGCAAAGAATGCCAAAAGGCGCGGATTAAATCCTGATTTACCATGATGTGTCATTGACCCATTGTTAGTCCACATAAACCCGTTTTTGGTGCGATAGATTTCCTTTGCCAAACACTGCAATCAGGATGATAGCCACCGCACCATTCAGAAGGGCATAGGCAATAGGAGACACTCCAGGTATAAATGCTCCCCATATGTTCAGCGCGCCATGAAAAATTGCTACAAGTAAGATGCTGCCTTTAGTACTGTTGTAAATCCAGGTATAGATAAAAGCATTGGTTACGATGATCAAGAGCCAAATGAAAGGGTATTCAGACATCGGGTTTCCGACCAAAAAGAGAGTCGGAAAATGCCAGAATCCCCACAATACGCCCACAATCAGAGTAGCCATTAAGGCATTATGTCGCTTCTGCAATCGTGGTAATGCAAAGCCGCGCCACCCAATTTCTTCACAGGTATGGGCAAAGAAATTTACCATGGCACCGAAAATAATATAGGGAGATAGAACGACTTGCGGCACTGCAATAGTTACGGGCATACCCAGTAATTTCGTGATGGCTTGCGCTGCAATGAGGAGAACCACAGGCCCCAGAATCGCTATGATGTACCAGACTAAACCAACCCGCCATCGGATTAGTCCCTTGAGCAAATTTTGTACCCCTTTCTTGCCATACGCCACCTGTGACACAATGACAGCCGCAAGTGCAGGGCCAATGGCATACAAGATGGAAAGAACTAGGAAGTAAGGGCGGTAAAATGGGGCAATACCTCGCGAGGCTAAGACCACTGATATCATGCCAATCCATGAGATCCCAAAAGCCAAGATATAGAACCAAGAAACGGGGTATTTTCTCATTTTCCACTATCTCCTTTGACGTAGACTTGTTGTTGTAATCGCGGCTCGATTGGAAATGCCAGCCAACACCACAAGTAGAGAAAAATAAATCCAGGGATGACGATCGCTAACACAACCGTGACAATCCGGATCCCTGAAAGGGACTGATGCCAACGCTGAGCAAGAGCTGAACAGACGCCTGCAATTACTTTATGGCGGCGACTCCGATAAAAAGCCGCTGGAGATTGCCCTGAAGTGCTGCCTGTAGATCGCGATCGCCGATACTGTAAAATTCCAGAAATCAGCAGCCCGATCGCGCCGAAAATCGCTGATGGAATAGCAACAACTGCTAGCCAGTGCGCCATCGCCAGCCCAGAGATAACATCTCCTAGCCAAACTGGGGAAGGACAGCTAAATCGGACAGCCTCTGCCGAGCAACCGAAGCGTTTAGCCAAACCGAGTGCGCTCCAAGTCAGGAGAAACGGAGAAATTCCATAGGCGACGCAAAGGCTCAACAAAAACAAGTGCCAACGGATCGAAAGCCGTCGAAAAAATGCGACTGTAGCGATCGCAGGGCCAACTAGTAAAAAAATGTAAATTAAAGGTAAGTAAAGCATAAGTCTTCCTGGATCAATTCCTTGATAGGGAATTATTTGAAATTGAATAACTTCAACCACCCAAATCACAGTAGACAAATACTCCACTGACTAGACAGATCAATGAATCAAGCGGATGTAGCAAAGAGAAGCTAAACCAGTGATGCAAGAGGGGCGCATACAGCACATCACCAGTATTCTCTGTTACCTGACCCATCTACCGGTAAATGGCATGATCGATCGTGACTCGGAAAAACTCACCCTCTGTCTCAAACTGCTCAGTGCCAAAATACCACCCAACCCGCAGACGGGTGGGAATCGTGTAGCCGCAAAATGTGCTTTCTTCTTCTATGATCGCCCCGAAATCCACATAGCGGTGTTCTGCACCGTCTGGATTGCCCCAGCGCGGCAGTTTCGCAGTTTTGAGTTGCCCTGCCTGGTCAATGGTCAAGTCGAGTTCTGCCTGTTCACCCTGAGCCATAAAACTGGCATGGAGGTGCGATACCTCTGGGCTACTCCAGGTCACATCACCCAGACAAAACGCCGATGGCAATAGCATTAACTCGATGTGGAAGCGACCCGCCGCCGATCGGGTAATATCAGCACCGGTTCCAGTCATCACCGGGAATAGCCCCAACAGTTTCCATTGCATCGCCCCAACGCCATCAATGATCCGATCGGAACCCACGATCGGCAAACGGTTCATCCAGGCAGTAGCACTCCAAATAAATCCCCGCTCCCAGCAGACGACTTGCTCTGCGGTAAAGGGGATCCAGTTCTTGAGTTTGATTTCGCCATGCATTTTTAGGCGCACGGCTGCTGCGATCGCAGTTCCAGGGGCGATCGCATGGTCAAGATACTGTAAGGCAGTATCTGGTAAATGGGCAACCTCATGTGGGTTGAATAAGCTATCCTGAGGTATGACTGACTTCCATAAGGCATTGAGGGAAAGCTGTTGAGGTCTCATAGGTTTCATCTATTGCCCCTCTCTTAATTGCTTCTAGCAGTTAATTGGGCAGGCTGTTTTAATAGACTGATGATAGAAACTAGGGTTATTAAACTAGGGGCCGCTAGCCATAGCCAGAAACCCAACAAGAATTGGTTCAGGGCCAGTTCAGAAACACCACCGCTATCCGCAGGTAAGTTGAACCAAAATGCTGACAATGTTCCTCCAAAACCAATAAGAACGGCAGCTATTCCAGCTATGGTAGAAAACCGATAACGTTGCAGCATAAACATGATGCAACATAACCAATAAATGGGATTGGCAAACCAACCAATTGCTGGAATTTGCAAAAAGAGTACTCCAATAATGCCGAAGAAAGTCAGCTCGAACCCCCTCATGGCATAAACGGCATTGGGGTCAGAGGGACTTGCACCAACTGAGTCTATGGGAACTACATTAAATAAAAGGCAAGGTAACGCCAGTGCCAGTCCATATAGGAAGAGCGATAAGCCTAAAAGTATAATCTTGTATTTCACCAGATACACTCCTAGCCGTATTAATGGGTATTTTCCGAATGCGTTTTCTTAAGAATTAGGTAAAAACCAACATCATTCCCAAAAAACATGACGGGATCAAGGGAGACAAACTCCCATCCTTCCGTGGAGAAATGATTAAGATGGTGCTCAATTTTTCTGGCTTTTTGTCTGGTCGTCAGACATAGCCAGTCGCTGATGACTTTATATTGTGTTGTCATGTTCTATTTGTTCACCTCCTGGATCATTGCACTAAGCTTCTTAGTCTTTGGCAAGCATCTCGAAAGCCGATAATGTCTACGATTATTTCAAAGGCGTGTTTGATTTATCGTATAAATTGATTAACTACGATACAAACCATGAGATTTGGGTTTAACATCTACACCCGCTTGACACTGGTCGGCGTTGCTGAATAGCAGTATGATTCCGCAAAATTTTGCATGGAGTTTCAGGGCTCCTAGCTAAAGGTTCATGCCCTGATTCAGTAACACCCACTGGTCAAGCAACAGGGTTAGAAGGCACGCAGAGTTTGCAGTTTAGTGATGGTTTCGTCAATGTGCTCTCCTTTCTGAGTAGGTCTTTAGCCGCCTGCTCAGAATTCCAGCGCCATCAGGCGGCTAAAGACCTACTGATGCTGGGGGCTTAGCATTAGCCCAATTCGCTCGGAGAATTAAACTCTTCTAGTGCTTCCATCACATGGGTTGCATACATCAACGCAGGTCCACCTCCCATCATAATCGCAACTCCCAAGGCATCTAAGATTTCTTCCTGGGAAGCCCCAGCTTTAAGTGCAGCTTGAGTATGAAAGGCGATACATTCATCACAGTGGGTTGCTACGCCAATGGCGATCGCAATAATCTCTTTGATTTTGCTTTCCAGGGCCCCCGGCTCTGAACTACTGTGACTCAAAGCATAAAATGCCTTCATGACCTCCGGTTGCGCCTTAGCAAGCTGGCTTGTCTGCCGTTTTACCCGTCGCATTTTTAGTGCATAGGACGATGATTCAGAATGAGATTGTGCCATAGTTAAGACCTGTTCAACTTGATGTATGAGTTCTGGCAAGGCTTTGCCACTCTTATATAAACCTTGACGAAACCTTTATGTGGACTAAAGATTGGGCTAGGGTTGATATTAGGTGCTGCCAAGGTAATTGTGCTTGGAGGTGGGAGACAATAGGCTGACTATCATACTGCTCCACCTAGCTCTGGAGCCGATGCGTCGGCGAGAATCTGGCTAGAGGCATCGGCTACGATCAGCGTTTTTCCGAGAAAATTGCTGAGGGTAAGAGGGAGATTTTGATCTATCTCGATTGTATCCTGAAAGCCAAGCAGACGAAGATATAGATGTTCGTCTCAATTGACACGAATCCGATTAAAGGCGATCGCCTCCCCCGCCGTCTTCCAACCCGCAAAACTGGGCGGAAAGCCCTGCACATTGTCATAGCCCAGCAGATGTAGGGTCACCACACCCATGGCCGAGCGATAGCCCGATGAGCAGTAGAGTACCACCGGGCGATCGCGTTCGATCTGGTCAAGGTGCTGGGCTAGAGTGCGCAGCGGGATGTTAATCGCCTCAGGGATATGGCCCGCTCTGTATTCCGCCGGTTCACGCACATCCACTACCTGTGCTTGGGCGTTAGATTGCAGGCGTTTAAGTTCTGCTACATCGTCCACTTTGTAGAAGCCAGCGGGAATGATTGTCAGGGTGCGATCGACTGCGGTTCTGAGGTCAAGGGATGCTTCAGGCAGAGTTTGCACCCTATCCTGAACGCTTGATTCAGCTACTGATAACGGTGCTGCCATGGCCGGCCCCACCCCCAGCCACAGAGAAACCCCCAGGACGAGAGCCAGCATTGCGGCTCGCATTGACTGATTAAATACCATGGATATCTCCTGAAATAGGTTGTCTAGATGTTCTCTGGCTCTGCATTAGTTCAGTCTTAGGATCGACAGATGATCGGGTCGCTACCCCAGCAATATGAGGGCTAACCACTGGAATGGATAGTCGGAAGGTTTGATAGTCTACTGTTGCAAACCCTGCCTTTTCCAGATTTATCCAGGTTTCTCGATTGGGATGGCAGTGATCAAACACCGTCTTCCAAATCGGCGTAATGCCATCCTGAACAGTGCGAGTACAGGTGCCATCGGTCGCGGCAACATGCTCCATAAAAACAAACTTGCCGCCGGGTTTCAACACTCGTTGAATATCCTTTAGGGTCGTGTCAATATCAGTCACAGAACACAGCACATAGGTGCTCACTACAGCATCAAGGGTGCCATCTTCGACCGGCAATTGCTCAGCCTGTTGACCATACAGTTCGATGTCTTTCAGTCCGTGACGTTCAGCCCCTTGACGAAGGTAGGGATGGGTAAACAGGTTTGGTTCCACCCCAATCCAGTGAATGTCTGGGGAGAAATAGGCTAGGTTTGTCCCAGCTCCGGGGCCAATTTCTAACACCCTCCCCTGTAAACGGCCCAATAGCGATCGTTTCAGGTCTGCCATGGTGGCGTAGTTGGAGCTATCTTGCAGATGAATCGTCTGCTCATCTGCCTCCGTAGCCTTGGCCATCCCCCAGGCTAAAAATCGTCTATACCCATTGTGCCAACATGCACTGTTCGTTTCTACAAACTTAATCGCCGCCATTCCACCATACCGCCAGTAATGTTGTAAACCGTGGTGAACCCTGCTTTAAGCAGTTGTCTCGCTGCAATTGGGCTACGGTGAGCAGTCAAACAGATCACCGCAATGGGCTGATCGGGGGGAAGTTCTCGAAACCACTGCGGTAAAAACCAGCGCGATACCCCCAAGCCAAGCAGGAGGCGGGGCAAACTGAGGTTTCGGGCTCCTGGGGCGTGGCCAGTGAAGTACTCCAGCCCACTGCGCACATCAATGAGCAAAGTACCATTGGGCGCTTGAGCTAGATCTGCAGGAGATAGATCCACCACAGTTGGTGTTGATTGAGAGGATTGAATCATTGGATACCAGAGAATTGGGACGTGGTTCAAGCGGGCGATCGCCCCCTCAAAAAGCCACTTAACGACTACTAAAAGCGAGAGGTAAGTTAGCGCAAACCCCACCCCTAATGGATTGAAGGGGCAGGGCTAGCTTTATGTCGGGCTGTGGTCGTGAGCCCCGTGATGGTGCTCGTGGTCGTCCCCATGTTCAAGTTGGTGATGCTCTTCTGGCGTCATCACGGCTAGAGTGCCAGATAAGTAGGCCATGACAGCAGCATCCAGGTCAGTTTCAGCGGTAATCAGCGGCTGAATGTTCTTAGACTCCAGACGACGAGCTAATCCCCGCCCCATACCACCGCTAATCATCACTTGAACGGTATCCAGGGGATGAGGATTTTTTGGGGAACTCTCATGAAAGCTTTGGTCTTTGGTGATTTGGAGCAGTTGTTTGTCCTGGATGGTGGTACCCTCCACATCGTAGATCCAGAATTTTTGACAGCGCCCGAGGTGACCCGTCACACTAGTTTTATTTTGGCTAGATACGGCAATTTTCATCAGCTTTTCGATAGATTTAGACAGTTTTTCAGAATAGATTGTGAGGCAGAGTGCTAAAGCAGGTAAGTGATAGGAATATTGCACTTACCCATCGATACATTTACCTTTAAACCCACCAAGGCTGCTGGCCAGTACGGGGGTCGGTTGTCGTCCAGGGTGAGATCAAAATACTGTTATCACTGACATTGACCTGCACAATCTTGAGCGGCAGAGGTGCTGGCCCTCGCACCACCGAGCCATCGGGGGCATAGAGCGAACCATGACAGGGGCATTGAAACTGCTGGTCTAGGGGGTTCCAAGGAAAGGTGCAGCCCAAGTGGGTGCAATTATCGACAATGCCAATGCCGTCTAGGGTGTTGTCTTCAGTGACAATTAGATACGTTGGTTCTCCAGCCAAACCTGCTACCAGGGCGCGCGTTCCCGGTGGTTCTGCCAGGATCTGAGTGGCAGGAATTAGATTGCCTAGCGCATCCCTAGCCAGAATTGCTCCCCCCGGCCCTGTTTTCTCAGATGGGGGCATGAAGAAGTTACCAGCGACATATAGGGCAGACCCAGTAGTGGCGGCAACGGTGGCTCCTGTTAAAAAGTTGAGCAACTGCCGCCGCGACAGGGAGGGCACTTCAATCGGAAGATTTGTATCCATAGGAAACCTTGTGTCTTAGATAGCGTACTTGTAGGGTGTGGCACTGGGCTGAGCGACAGAGAGGCGATCGCTCACCCGTTGGACGATCTGACTGGCCGCGATCGCCATCTCCCCAGCCCTTAGGCTTTTGATCGGCTTTTGTTTCAAGGCCTCGGTGACCTGGGCGATCGCCTCATCACAAGAGGCATCCACAACATTGCTGATGGGGTCAGTCATCGTAATTTTCAAGTCATTCCAGAGGTATGTCTAAAGTTGTTTGTGAATCTGGCTAGTGCGCAGACCCAATAGGCTATAGAGCCCACAAAAACCAACTAGCCCGGTGGCTAGCAACACACCGCCTGCCACAACCAGACCAATGCCTAGGGCAGAGCCGCTGTAAAAGAATAGCCCTAGATAGAAGAACACTGATGCCAATAGGAGGCGAATTCCGCGATCAAGAGTGCCAACATTCATTTTCATAGCAGTAATCTCCATGAGTAGACAAGTTGCAAGCACCTAAACAAAACCCTGAAAGCTTTGTGTAACAAAAGATTTATGAGGTGTTGCGCTTCCTTGCGGTCTTTTGTATAACTATATAGTAACATATTAATATGTAAAGCTACTGAGCTTGTTGTCCATGGTGCTAAACTCAAAAAAGCTGGATATCTTTCAATAGAACCTTGTGCTATAAGTTTGGAAAGTATGTTGAGGTGCCCGGAGACCTGCGTGAGCAAGCGGCCCAGGAAGCGGCAGAACGTCCCCGTGAAATGCAGGAGTTATCTGAAGATGAGGACGGCAAGCTAACCACGGAACATGATTGGCGTCACAAAGGTTCTGGCTTGATTTAGCCTGGGTCAGATCAGTTGGTAGTGCGTCAAATTAATGTGGGATAGGTAGCAATGTCATGCCAATTCCACGATCGTGTCGTTAATCCTGCTCGTTGAGCCGCAGTGGTTTTGAAACGACTATGTTTCCAAATCCAGTTGAAGTAACTGACCACTAATCGAGTCGTCACTTTGGTTTGTTCCCACACCTTGCCAAACTTATACTGTCGTCGATGCCATGAGAAACCCTACTAGGACTTGCTAACTTATAATTTGAGACATGAACGAGCGAGCAAGTACTCTTCCTAAGTTCATCTATCTGGACTATCACGCGACTACTCCTACAGATCTACGAGTCGCTAGCTTAATGCTGCATTACATGACTGAGGAATTTGGAAATGCCAGCAGCATTGACCATGGGGTAGGCGATCGCGCCGAAGCCGCCATCAAACAAGCCACCCGCCATGTTGCCCACCTAGTTGGAGCTACCCCCCGAGATATCATCTTCACCTCAGGTGCCACCGAAAGCATCAACCTCGCAATTCAAGGCACTGTTCGGCATCTAGAACGATCTGGCACTAAGCCTCGTTTAGCCATTTCTGCCGTTGAGCACAAAGCCGTTCTCGACACCTGCGAAGCTCTCCATAAACAGGGGCGCATAGAACTCATTACTATCCCCGTTGATAACCAAGCCCGTCTTGACCTTGGTCAGCTAGAGCAAGTCTGCACCAGCGGTGTTCACCTGCTCTGTATCATGGCCGCCAACAATGAAGTTGGCACCATTTACCCCATTGAAAAAATCGCTGCGATCGCCCAAAGCTACCAAATCCCCTTCCTCTGCGACGCATCCCAAGCCGTGGGCAAAGTTCCCATCCACTTCAACGACTGGGGCATCACCATGTTAGCCTTGTCAGCCCATAAGCTCTACGGCCCTCAAGGAGTTGGGGCACTCATCGTTCGCCGAGACCAGCGGCTAGAGCCATTACTCTACGGCGGCGGGCAGCAGAAAGGTTTACGCCCTGGAACCCTTAATCTACCGGGTATCGTTGGACTGGGCGAAGCCTGTCGGCTCAGGGACGAGGAGATGGCAGAAGACGAGAGGATGATTGGAAAGAAGCGCGATCGCCTCCAAACACTCCTGACCGAAAACATTCCAGGGCTCATTGTCAATGGTGATCAAGACAACCGCCTCGCTGGGAACCTTCACGTCTCTATTCCAGGCGTTCCTAATAGTGCTGTCATCGCCAGATTGCGGAATAAACTAGCTATTTCGACAGGCTCAGCCTGCTCCTCCGGAGTTGAGTCAGCCTCTCACGTTCTTACAGCCATGGCTCTAAGTGAAGAGGTTGTAGAGGGGGCTCTCCGAATAGGGCTTGGGAAATATTCTACCGATAATGAAATTGAATCTGCATCTAAGCTGGTAGCCGACTTTGTGAAGCAAATTCGTAGTCTGCTCTAAAAGGGGCGCTCTGCCAATTTACGGGGCGCAGCAAGATGGGAATGACACGGGCTCGCCGGATTGGTGCCGCTCCCGCGCTGGATTTCGAGGGGGTATCGCTCTTCAATGACTCTAGGCAGAAGAAAACTCTCGTAGCGTCGTAGCAGGCACTCCTCGAAATTGATTCATAAGCCGTATGAGCATCTGAAAC
>NZ_JACSWB010000201.1 GCF_016888135.1 Leptolyngbya sp. CCY15150 | reverse complement strand
TCACCATCGAGTAGGTCTCTTCTGCTTGGGTCGGGTTGAACGCGCGGAAGGTGTTGGCTTTGTCGCCATCTTCAAACAGCGTGTTCTCCACCGTCGCGCCGTGAATCGCACAGAGCAATGCTCCCCCCAAGATGCCAGCCACGCCCATCATGTGGAACGGGTTCAGCGTCCAGTTGTGGAACCCTTGCAGGAACAACAGGAACCGGAAAATCGCCGCTACGCCGAAGCTCGGGGCAAAGAACCAGCTCGATTGTCCCAACGGGTACATCAAGAACACCGACACAAACACCGCAATCGGTCCACTGAAGGCGATCGCGTTGTAGGGACGGATGCCCACTAGGCGAGAAATCTCAAACTGGCGCAGCATGAACCCAATCAAGCCAAAGGCTCCATGCAATGCCACAAAGCTCCACAAGCCGCCAATTTGGCACCAGCGAACGAAGTCGCCTTGGGCCTCAGGGCCCCACAAAAACAGGATGGAGTGACCCATGCTGTCGGCAGGTGTGGATACTGCCACGGTCAAAAAGTTGCACCCTTCTAGGTAGGAGCTTG
>NZ_JACSWB010000200.1 GCF_016888135.1 Leptolyngbya sp. CCY15150 | reverse complement strand
TCACCATCGAGTAGGTCTCTTCTGCTTGGGTCGGGTTGAACGCGCGGAAGGTGTTGGCTTTGTCGCCATCTTCAAACAGCGTGTTCTCCACCGTCGCACCGTGAATCGCACAGAGCAAGGCTCCCCCCAAGATGCCAGCCACGCCCATCATGTGGAACGGGTTCAGCGTCCAGTTGTGGAACCCTTGCAGGAACAGCAGGAACCGGAAAATCGCCGCTACGCCGAAGCTCGGGGCAAAGAACCAGCTCGATTGTCCCAACGGGTACATCAAGAAGACCGACACAAACACCGCAATCGGTCCACTGAAGGCGATCGCGTTGTATGGACGGATGCCCACGAGGCGGGAAATCTCAAACTGGCGCAGCATGAACCCAATCAAACCAAAGGCTCCATGCAATGCCACAAAGCTCCACAAGCCGCCAATTTGGCACCAGCGAACGAAGTCGCCTTGGGCTTCAGGGCCCCACAAAAACAGGATGGAGTGACCCATGCTGTCGGCAGGTGTGGATACTGCCACGGTCAAAAAGTTGCACCCTTCTAGGTAGGAGCTTG
>NZ_JACSWB010000199.1 GCF_016888135.1 Leptolyngbya sp. CCY15150 | reverse complement strand
CTCCAAGGCATCAGCTCGATGAATCGTCCGTAGCTCACCAACCTGGGGAAAGCATCCCGCCAGTGCACCAACACGAGCTGCTGGTAGACGTCCTTGAACGTTCGATAGCCAGAACCATGGAAGGCAATCACGATGGTCATCACGTCACTGATGCTCAACCGGGATGGATAGCCTTTGGGCGGGGCATCACAGGGCAAGCGAGCCACATCTCGCTCACAGAATTGCTCCAACTCACGATAGACGTCATCAACATCGCAGAAGATTTGGGTCACGTCGAGGCGCGCTAAACTTAGAGATATGGCTGAGGTGCTTGATATTTCAATACTTTGAGCGTAACCCTCAGCCTTTTCTTTTGCACCCTCATTGTTGTCGAACTCACGTCATTTCTGCAAACCGTGTTCCAAACTACCTCCCTATCCGCGATCGAGCTGGCCATTAGCGTGGCCTTAAGCGCCATCGTGTTTGGGGCGATCGAGCTAGAGAAGACGTTGATGCGGAAAAAGCCGCGATGAGAAGCTATGGCAATCGGCCAACGCATGGGCTCGATTGCTATGGGTGTCAATTTTGTAGATTTATGCCTTACTAGGTCTAGGGGGCAAGCGCTAGCAACCCCAGTGCGTTTCTCCTCGGGCAGGTCAGGCCATGAACCAGCATATTTTTATTTCCCACACCACCAAAGACGATGCCACAGTCCAGCGGGTGCGGGAAACGCTGGAGCTGCAAGGCCAGGTATCCTGGGTCGATTCGCGGGAGATGAGTGGCGGCGATGCCCTGTGGTCTAAGGTCGAGGCCGCCATCCGCAGCGCCCGTCACTTTTTGGTCGTGCTCACCGTCGATGCTCTGTCCTCAGACTGGGTGCAGCGAGAAACCCGCCTAGCGCTACAGCTCGCCCAGGAGCGCACAGACGGCTACAAGGTGATCTCCGTAGTGCTTCCGGGGGTTGGGTTGGGCCTGCTCAACCTGCTGTTTCCCCAAGACCATGCCCACATTTTTATCAAAGACACCCCCAACGGCCTAAACGAGGCCATGCCCGATATCTACGCTGCGCTGGGGGAAGAACTGCCCGCTGACTGGCAGCGAGGAGAGCCCGTCCAGGTCGAGCCGGTGGAGGAACTGCTGCTCAAGCTCATCGACCCCCAAATTACCGAGCAAAACGGCATTCGCCGCGCTGCCGCCACCGCCGAACTCACCTACATCCCCGCCGATCGCAGCCGCGAGATTACTAGCCGCCGCTACCGCTTTACCGCCCCCCTGGGGCCATTAGAGTTGGATGACCTGCGCTGGTACATCGAAAAATATTACCAATGGCCCACGGGAGTCTTTAAGCAGCGGGCGGGCCAGACAGAGGCGGCTCTACCCGATTGGGGGCAGGCGCTCTATCGCGCCGCCGTCAGTGGCGAGTCGGCCCGAGCCCCCCTGTCCGAGTGGCAACGAACTACCGGCAGCCGTCGTTTTTCGGTGCAGGTCGATAGCGAACCGGAGGAAGGCACCCCCGAGGCAGAAGCGAACCAGTTTCGCGAAGCCGCCAGCGACCTGCTGTCGCTGCCCTGGGAGATTTTGCACGACGGCAAAGGCTATCTCTCCCAGGGGGCAAATGGGGTGCGGGTGCGGCGGCGACTGCCCAATCGCGAGCTGACCCAAACCCTAAAAGCCGACCTGCCCATTCGGGTGCTGCTGGTCAGCCCTCGGCCTGAAGTGGATGAGAGCGGCGGCAAGGTGGGCTATATCGACCACCGCGTCAGTGCCCTGGCTCTAGTAAAGGCGGTGGAAAACCTGGGCGGAGCCTTGGTCAAGGTGGATATGTTGCAACCGCCCACCTTTGCCGCTATGAAAGCAGCCCTCCAGCGAGGCAGAGCCGAAAACGACCCCTACGAAATCGTCCACTTTGATGGCCACGGCGTCTACGACCAGCGGGTGGGGCTGGGTGCCCTGTGTTTTGAAGACCCCAAGGACAGCCAAAAGCTGGGCCAGCGCCTGCTCCAGCTCGTTTACGCTCCGGCTCTAGCTTCTGAACTGCGGCACTATGGCGTACCGCTGATTTTCTTAGAAGCCTGCCAGACTGCCCAATCTAGCGCCGACCCCATGACCTCGGTAGCGGCCAAGCTGCTAGAAGAAGGAGTAGGCTCGGTGGTGGCCATGAGCCACTCGGTGCTGGTGGAAACCGCCCGCCGCTTTGTGGAGCGGTTTTACACTAGCTTGGCGGAGGGCAAGCGGGTGGGCGATGCCATGCTGGCGGGGCAAGCCGCTCTCTACGACGACCCCTACCGGTTCAAGATCATGGGGGCGGGCGACCTGAGGCTGCAAGACTGGTTTGTACCGGTGCTTTACCAAGAAAAAGACGACCCCCAGCTCTTCACTGTGACGGTGGGGGAAGCGGCGGATCGGCTGGGCCGCCAGCGGCGACAGGTGCAGCTGGGCCAACTGCCCGCGCCCCCCGAGCACCAGTTTGTAGGCCGCAGCCGCCAGCTTTTGCACCTGGAGCGCCTGCTACAGCAGGAACCCTACGCCGTGGTGCGCGGCAGCGGCGGCCTGGGCAAAACCGCCCTGACCACCGAGCTGGCCCGCTGGCTGGTACGATCGCACCGCTTTGACCGCGCCGCCTTTGTCAGTGTGGAATCGCAGAATGTGCAGGATGTGCGGGGGGTGCTAGATGTGATCGGTCGCCAGCTAGTACCCAACTACACCGTGGCCCAGTATGGCGACAACCAGGCCAAAGCTCTGCAACCCGTAGAGCGCGCCCTGCGCGACTACCCCACGGTAATTGTGATCGACAATATGGAGAGCGTGCTGCCCGATGCCCAGGGTAACAACCCTGCCGGGGTGGCGGATGTAACAGAGCTGCTGGCCCTCTGCGAAAAACTGCTGGCCGCCGACCCCCGCTGCCGCCTGCTGTTTACCAGCCGCGAGCCATTGCCCGCCCCCTTTGCCAAGGCCAAATGCACGGTGGAGCTGGGGCGGCTGCGCGAAACCGAAGCCGTGCAGCTCGTCGAGCAAGTAATGGCCCAGCACGGCTGGGAGCCACCAGCCAGCGACAACGCCACCACGCCGGAGGAGATAACGGAACTGGTGGAAACGGTGAACCGCCACCCCCGCGCTCTGGTGCTGCTGGCGCGAGAGGTGGCCCACGGGGTGCGGGCGACGACGCAGACTGTGGCGGCGCTGATGGCGAAGCTGGAGCGAGAGAATGCGGGCGACAGAGAGAACTCACTCTATGCCAGCGTGGAGCTGTCGCTGCGGCGATTGCCGGAGGCGGTAAGGGAGCGGGTGAATCGGCTGGCGGTGTTCCACGGGGGCGGGCATTTAGCAATCATGGCCACCGTCATGGGGATTGAAACTGAAAGCGTTGCTGAAGTAGCCAGAATGCTGATCGATGTGGGGATGGCGGAAGCCCAGGAGTACAACTACCTGCGGCTCGACCCGGCCCTGCCCGCCTACCTACAACTGGGGCAACCCCCAGAGCACCTGGCCCAGCTCACCACCACCTGGGCCGAGGCCATGGTGCAACTGGTCGATTTTCTGTATGAGCAGTTCTTTAAAGACAGCACGATGGCCTTAAACCTGACGCTGCTGGAGCTGCCCAACCTGATGGCCTTGCTCGACTATCTGGGGCAGCGGTTTGAGGTGGATAGCTCAATGGCGGAACAGGTCGCCAACACTGCCGGGAAGATTGAGCAACTGCTGGAGTTCCTGAACCGGCCCCAGGCCCTGGCGCGGGCGGTGGCCCTGCGGGAGCGGGCGGCGGCGGCCCTGACCGAGTGGGGCAAGGCCCGCTCTGAGAATGAGCGCCTGCACATTGAGCGCCTGCTGGGTCAGGGGCAACTGCAAGCCGCCTACGACCAGGCCCAGGCGGTGGGGCCAACCGCCTACAGCGGAGCGGATTATGAGTTGGCCATGGCCCATGCTCTGCTCGGTCGAGTGCTGAAAACTGCCGGACAGGGGGCCCCGGCGCTGGAGCTGTTTATAGAAGCCCAGCGGCTGTTTGAGGACATTGATAATAGCAGCGCGGCCCGCATGGCATCCGTAGCCCTAGCAAAGCAGGCCGGCTGCCTGCGGGACTTGGGGCGGCTGGAGGATGCGGCGGCTAAGTACGAGGAACATATCAGACGAGGCGAAGAGCTGGCGGATTTTCGGGGAGTGGCGGTTGGGAAAATACAGTTGGCTGATGTGCTAAGAAAGCAAGGGCGGTATGAGGAGGCGATCGCAGAATACGACGCCGCCCGCACCCTGTTTGAACAGCAAAACGAACCCCAAACGGTAGCCATCATCTGGCACCAGACCGGCATTGTCTACCAAGATGCCGGACAGTACGACGCCGCAGAAGCCGCCTACCGCCAGTCCCTGGAATTAAAAATTAAAACCCAGATGACCGATGCGAATGGGCCAGCGAGCACTTTGACTCAGCTAGGGAATCTCTACGACAACTGCTTAAATCGCCCCGAAGAGGCCGTGACCTTTTACCGACAGGCGGCGGATATTTATGTAGAGCAAGGGGACTTGCGGTACGAAGGTGTAACCCGCAACAACATTGCCTATACGCTACGCAAGCTCCAGCGGTACGACGAAGCGCGAGGGGAGATCCGGCGGGCGATCGAGTGTTTTCAGCCCTTTGGCACAGCGGTTGAAATCTATAAATCCTTCAACACCTTGCACGACATCGAAACCGCAACGGGCAACCCAGCGGCAGCGCGGGCGGCGTGGCAGCAGGCCCGCGATACCTACCTCGCCTACCGGCAGCAGGGCGGCTACGCGCAGGCTTACGGTGGCCAGCTAGTCGATCACGTTTTGGGGCTGCTGGCTCAGCAACAGGTCGATGAAGTCCAGTCGCTGTTCGAGCAGCTCACCAGCAATCCAAACGCCCCAGACTCCCTCAAGCAGCTCATCCAGACCATAGTCGCCATCCTCAACGGCTCCCGCGACCCCGCCCTAGCCGACGACCCCGCCCTCTATTGCGCCGATGCCGCCGAGGTGCTCTTCCTCATCCATCGCCTCTCACCCCCACCCCCGGAGGATGGGCAAAGGATGTAAGACCCTGCCCATCTTCGAGCGTTTGAGTGATGGGCAAGCATAGCTCCCATCCTACGCATTAGCTGCTCCCCCTACTCTGGGGGCAGCAACATCCCCGACTGCGGAATCGTGACGAACGGACGACCGATCGCCCTGCTCTGCATACCCCAGTCAAAGGACGATGTCCCTAAGCGCCATCCATGGTTGCCAATGTGTTGCGAGGGCGATCGTTTACTCACAGTTTGTATCGTAATTCATCAAATCATACATAAAGTAAAACAACGTCATAACACACTAATGATATCTAGGCTTCCAACTTCAAAAAATAAGGACCTAAGGCATGAAGTTCAATCCCCATGATGAAAACAACCTGGAGCGGCAAAATGATCTCCAACGTGACAAAGAGACGTTCCGTCTTCGGCAAGAAGAAAAACGCCTGACATCTGCTCAACACAGTTCCACCTTTATTTGGATCGTCAATAGCATTTACTGGTTGATAGGAATGCTGGTAACGTTGCTGATTATCAGATTTTCGCTACGCCTGTTCGGCGCTAATCCTGACAATGGATTTGCTCATCTGATCAATCAGCTATCCGCTCCTTTTGTAGCTCCATTTTCTACCTTATTTATCAGCCCTACCGCAGGAGGAGGAGCCAACATATTTGATGTCAATGTTTTGATTGCGATCGCAATTTATAGTCTTTTGGGCTATCTCGGGGTCTCTCTGGTTAGATTTATATTTTATCAAAAGGCATAATGTTGGCTGTCAACTTAAAGCGGGACATCACATCTGGTTAAAGCGGGACATCACATCTGGGTTATCATCCAGGATGTAGGAGCCAGAATTTAGTCTCTAATTTAATGATGACTCCTAGCTTTTAACGTCTACCCGCTCCAGTTTTTCTCGGCTTCAAGGACACACCTGGCTGTGCCTTTTGGGGCGAAACCCGGCCCGATTATGATCGGGGCGAAGTGCGTCAATATATCCTCGATTGTACCACGACCTGATTCGCCTGCGCCGCAACCGTAACGGCTGTACCCGTGGTCTCTGCGGGCAGTCCATTCAGGTCTACCATCTGCACGATGCCCGCAAGATGATCGCCTTTCACCGCTGGGATCAGGGTGGGCCAGGCGATGACGTGGTGGTGGTCGCCAACTTCTTCCATGCCTCCCAAGATAACTACACCATTGGCTTTCCGGCAGAGGGACTCTGGAAGCTCCGCTTCAACAGCGATTGGTGCGGCTACAACGACGGCTTTAGCAACCATTTCAGTGCGGATGCGATCGCAGAACCAGGCTCCTACGACGGACTACCCTGGCATGGGTCGATTTCCATCGGCCCTTACAGTGTGCTGATCTTATCGCAATAAATTCTGTTGCTTAGGCAGGCTAGCAAAACGCTCAATAATACTAAGACTTACCTTATGAGAAGCATCACCTAGTTTATGAGCCCCACGATTGGACGCAACCTAGCTGAAATAAATCCCCAAGCTATTCGATTCGTGGATACTGACCAGAGACAACCCATCAAAGACCGAGTCTAAAAATCCTTAGCATTCGTATGATTTTAAGCTGCCTTGTCACCCGTTCAGGTTTATTAGTCATTTGTTTAAGGCTCCAATATCAAGGGAATGTCTAGAGATCAGCGAGGTTTTGACCTAATTGAGTGGGGCGATCGCTCCGGTGAATGCCTATCAGCTTGGACAGAACAACATGTATGGTCTATTACGATAGAGATTAGGGAGTGGTAGATCTGCCAGTTCTATGGTCTTTGAATGCGTTGCACTTAATCATGCAAAAGCACGCGACGTAATAACATGGCATTGATTGCAACAACGACGGTCGAAATGCTCATCAGGACTGCACCCACGGCTGGCGATAAGATAATGCCGAACGGTGCTGCAATTCCTGCTGCTAAGGGAATGCTAATGACGTTATACCCGGTTGCCCAAAATAAGTTCTGAATCATTTTGTTGTAAGTGGCTTTGGCAAGTTTCAGTGCGTAGGTGGCATCCAGCGGATCGCTTTTAACCAAGACTAAATCGGCTGATTCGATCGCCACATTGGTGCCAGCCCCGATTGCCAGTCCTAAATCTGCCTCAGCTAATGCCGGGGCATCGTTGATGCCATCGCCCACAAAGGCCGTCGGCTGTTCAGCTTTAAGCTTCCGAATCAACGAGGCTTTATCCTGGGGTAAAACACGGGCATAGTAGCGATCGATGTGCAAATCCTCTGCAACGGTCTTGGCCACGGCTTCGGCATCGCCCGTAATCATCACCACCTGCACGTCCATTGCCTGTAGTTTTTTCACGGCTGCTCGGGCCGATTCGCGCACCTGATCGGCGAGCCCAAAGACCGCCAGGACTTGCTGATCATCCATCAGGGCGATCGCGCTTTCCCCCCGCGATTCACTTTCTTGCACCCCTTTTTGCAAGGTTGAAGGAAACTTTAAGTTCAGCTCCTCAACCCATTCCGGTCTGCCCACCCGATAGCGTTGATTATTCACGACACCTTCAACGCCTTGACCCGATACAGCTTTGAAGTCCGTCGCTTTATGAAGCTGGCGATCGCGTTTCTGTGCTTCCTGAACGATCGCCTGTCCGAGGGGATGTTCTGATAGGGATTCTAAGGAGGCCGCAATCACTAAGGCGGGCAGCTCCTCAATCCCGTCAGCATAAATCTGCTCTACACCGAACTGTCCTTTAGTTAAGGTTCCGGTCTTATCAAAGGCAATGGTTTTAATGCCTCGTGCTCGTTCAAAGGCATCGCGGTTGCGTACCAAAATCCCGTTTTTCGCCGCCATTGATGTAGCGTTGATGATCACCAAGGGAATCGCTAAGCCCAGCGCATGGGGACAGGTGATAACTAACACCGTCACCGCTCGATTAATGGCAAAGGTTAAACCGCCTGTGCCCACCGATAGCCAAACAATGAACGTCAGGGTAGAAACGGCGATCGCTGTATAAGTTAGCCAAGCAGCCAGTTGATCGGCTAGGGTTTGATATTGACTTTTAGAGGCCTGCGCTTCCTCAACCAGGCGCATAATCTGGCTCAGCGTGGTTTGATCTCCAGTGCGAGTGACATTGATGGTTAAAGCACCTTCTCCATTCACCGCTCCAGCAACAACTTCATCCCTGGCTTTTTTGACCACCGGGCGCGACTCTCCCGTGAGAAATGCTTCGTTAACGCTGGAGTTTCCGTCTACAACTTCACCATCAATCGGGATCTGTTCACCTGGACGAATAAGAATTTGATCGGCTTCAACTAATGTGCTTACCGGGACATCTTCGATCTGCCCATTGATCTGTTTATGAGCGACGGACGGCACTAGATTGGCGAGATGTTCTAAAGCGCGGCTAGCTCCTTGAACAGAAGCCATTTCAATCCAGTGACCGAGCAGCATGATCAAGACTAGGGTTGCCAGTTCCCAGTAAAAGGAATTGCCTTCTAATCCCAGGGACACGGCCACGCTGTAGACAAACGCGACGGTGATGGCAAGGGCTACCAGCGTCATCATGCCAATTTTGCTGCGGAGTTCGTGGTAAGCCCCCTTCAGAAAAACCAAGCCACCATAGAAATAAATAATGCTGGAGAGAATGGGTGTCACCCAGTTTGAACCGGAAAATTCGATCGCTTGGTAGTTAAACCACTGCTGAAACGAGGGCGCAAAATAGAGGACAGGTAGCGTCAGTACTAGGCAAATAAAGAAGCGACGCTTGAACATCGCTGGGCTGTGTCCAGCATGTTTACCGTGTCCATCGTGGTGTTTATGATTAGTGTGATGATCTGTCATATTTTTCACAAAAAACTTTAATTTTATTTATCTCAATCACGCCGAACGCTGAGATGAATTTCGCGATTGGTTAGTTTTCGATAAACGATCTCGATCGCAAAGGCTAGACCTACCATGACAACTACGATCCAAAGATTTCGCGGATTGGTTTGCGCGGTTTGAGCTAACAGCACAAAGACAGCAGCCAGACAGGCGACAGTGCCCAAAAATGAAATCCATCGATAGCTGTTTGTTCGTTTATAAAGCCGCACATTAGCAAAGTTGACAGCCGCAAAAATGAGTAAAAAGCCCGAGCTGCCCATGGTAGATATGCCAGATAGATCGGACACATTTGCAATAATGAGGGTTAAGCTACTGGTGATTAATAACCCCTCAATGGGCTGATTCCAGATCTTTTTTTCTAACGCAGCGGGTAACTCTCCAGATTTAGCAATGATAAAACTCAGGCGTGAGGTGCCGTAAAGTGTGGCATTGAGCGCTGAAGCTGTTGAGAGTAAAGCCGCGATCGCAATTAAACTAAAACCAGCCTGCCCCATGAATGGTTTTGCCGCCGCCGCTAATGCGTATTCTTTCGCCGCAACGATTTGGTCAGTCGGTAAAGAACCTACGGTGATGCCAGCAATCAGAACGTATAGCAACAGCACAAAGATAACCGCTGAATAATAAGCACGAGGCAATGTCCGCTCGGGCTTCTTGATGTCTTCGGCGGTGTTGGCCATCAGCTCAAAGCCTTCAAACGCTAAGAAAATAATCATGCCGCCTGAAATGATTGACAGAGGCGAAGCCCAAGTAGAGGGTTGTAATTGCGCCAGATCAACGCCTCGCGCACCAATGCCGATAAATACGCCTAGGATGATGAGTTTGAAGGCAACAATCCAGCTTTCGGCTTTACCAATCAAATCGGCGCTCAGAAAGTTAAGCCCAGTGATGCCGACGATCGCCCCACTGATGAGCAGATGCCTAATCCAGCCTTGGGCAGACTCTGGGAAAAATATGGCACCGTAGCTGCCAAATGCAGAGGCGTAGAGAGAAAGCATCACGATGTAACTCAGCCACAGCAACAGGTTCATGCCTCCGGTCAGAACGCCTGTGCCAAAGGCTTTATTTAAGAAGGTGACGGTTCCGCCTCGACTGGGGAAAGCGATCGAGAGTTGGACATAGGCATAGGTCGTGAGTAGGGCAATCGTACCGGCGATCGCAAATGCTAACGGTGCGCCTCCCTGGGCTAACTGCACCGACAACCCCAAAACGGCGAAGATGCCGCCACCCACCATGCCACCGATGCCGACGGCAACCACTGACCAAAATCCCATGTTGCGCTCTGCCATTGTTAACGTGCCTCCTATAGTCTCTACCGGCGATCGCTCTCTCCCCGCGATTCACTTCCTTGCGACCCTTTTTGCACCGGGGACAGAAACCGCAAGTTCAGCGCCTCAACCCATTCCGGTCTGGCAACCCAACAGCGTTGATGATTAACGACACCTTCAACGCCTAGCAAGATTGCATGGATTCAGCACATGGTCCTCGTAATCGGTGTTAGGGAAGGAGGGAGAGCTGGCGATCGCCAATGTCCGGCGAAACAACGTTGGCAGATGTCTGGGATTTTCCCTATCACGTCAACGTCTTGAGGTAAGTGATCAAGTCAGCTAGGTCTTCGTCGCCGATAGTCCAGCGCGGCATATCCTGCTCCAAGGGTGTGCCATCAGGATCTTGACCTTGCGTCACTGCCAGGCGGAATGTTTCGGCATCGAATTCATGTTCCAACGCTGACCAGCGAATGTCTTGGGCAACCATGGTTTGCATTCCCATCATCCTGTGTACATCACCACGACCATCGGCACCATGGCAGGAAGCGCAGGTCAGGTAGCCGCCCGCTCTGCCTGGTGAGGTATTACCATTGCCATGTCCCATCATCCCTCCGTAGCCACTGCCCGTTCTGCCTGTATTACCATTGCTAGTCCCCATCATGCCGCCTGATGAGCCATCCTCCATCCTCCCTTCGAAGGAAGGGTCGCCCGTGTAAGTAATAGTTGTGCCGCGATCGCTCGTCGAGGAGAAATAGATGCGTTCACCGTTGGAACGATAGCTTATTGCCTGAGCGGTTTCAGTGGGTGCTGCTGGCTGCATCGAGCTCCCCGCTTCCTGGGGCATTCCACGGGGTGCCATGACCTGCGGGTGGTGGGCACAGGTCACGAGCAGCACCATGACAACAACACCTAATAAGCAATTGGTGATGATTTTGATGGTTCGGTTGATCATTCGTTCTCCTTGGATAGCGATCGCGGCACCCAGCCTCAGGCGATCGTGGTTCTACTGACTCCACTGGGTTTTGAGTCCAGCATCACCCGTACCTTGGCAGTTTTATAGATTGTGCGCGGTGGCATTCCACAAGGTGATGATCGGCACGGTGGGATGGTGGGGATCAAACTCGAACATGCTGAGTGACGCTGTGCCAAGCGGAAAATGCTGGGCTTCGATCACCGTTAAGCCAATCCAGCGGGCAGCCAGAACACCGCCAAACTGACCGTGGGAAAAGAGGGCGATATTCCCCTCCAGAGTGCGCAGACGAGCGATGAGTCGATCGGCGCGATCGCAAATCTGATCAGGCATTTCACCGTTCGGACAACCATCCCGAAAAACATTCCAGTCGGGTCGCTCCTTACGGATATTTACGGATCGCTTGCCTTCGTAATCCCCATAATCCCATTCGACCAAGTCCGGTTCGATGTCCGGGGCTTGCGCCAACGCCGCCAACGCACAGGTTTGGCTGGCGCGCTGGAGCGGGCTGGTTAGCACATGAGCAAATCGGATGGCCCGTAGATGCGGGCCGAGAGCCCTTGCTTCATCCTCGCCGTTTTGGGTCAATGGAATGTCCGTGCGACCCGTGTGCTGGCCCGTGAGCGCCCATTCGGTTTCACCATGGCGGATCAGGTAAAGGCGCAGGGGGGTAGGCAGGTTGATGTTCATGCTGCCGTCCCTTCCATCGTTGCCTTGTATGTGCCCTGACGGGCTGCCCCATTACACTTGGCTCGATGCAGTAGCGCCTGTTGAGCCGCCGCCACATTCACCTCTTTGCCTTGCCAAAGTTCTAACGCGGGTTGCTGGATGGCGCGGCCAAAGGAAAAGGTCAATGCCCAGGGCGCTTTAGAGCGAACATTCATGGCATTCAACCGCGCCGAGGCTAGCTCAGCGGATTGACCGCCCGACAGGAACGCAATCCCCGGCACGGCAGCGGGCACCGTTCGCAAGAGACACTGCACCGTGGCATCAGCGATCGCCTCCACCGTTGCTTGCTGAGCACAGGTCAAGCCCGGCAGCACCATATTGGGTTTCAGGATGATGCCCTCCAGCAGCACCCGTTGTGTGTAGAGTTGGTTGAAGACGGTTTGTAGGACGTCCTCCGTCACCGCACTACACCGCTCTAGGGTATGCGCTCCATCCATCAGCACTTCTGGCTCAACAATCGGCACCAGTCCTGCTTCCTGGCACAAGGCGGCATAGCGCGCCAATGACTGAGCGTTCGCTTCGATGCAACCCCGGTTGGGAATGTCAGAACCGATGGTCAGCACCGCCCGCCACTTGGCAAAGCGAGCGCCCATTTGAGCGTAGGCCTGGAGGCGATCGCGCAAGCCATCCAGACCTTCGGTAATTTTTTCGCCGGGATGACCCGCAAGAGCCTTGGCACCCGCGTCAACTTTGATGCCAGGAATAATTCCCGCATCAAGGATGACTTGAATCAAGGGAATGCCATCTCGTGTGTGCTGGTGAATCGTCTCATCGTAGAGGATTGCACCACTGATAGCCTGGCCAAGACCGGACGTGGTGACCAGCAGCTCCCGATAGGCGCGTCGATATTCCTCTGTCTGGGGAATATCCAGTTTGGCAAAGCGTTTGTTGCACGTTGGATTACTTTCATCCATTGCCAGCAGACCTTTGTTGTCAGCAACCAGCATCTTCGCGGTTTCTATAAGGTTTTGTGCATGCATTTCTAACTCCTCGGAAGATTTATTGACGATTAACTGAGCTAGACAGAGGTGGGTCAGTCCGATGACTCGCTTGATGTGACCGTCGCCCCAGCGTGCTCTCGATCAAGTGGGTCAGTTTATCGGCAGCCCCGTCAACGGCCTGGTCTAAGGTGGCGGACTGATCGGTGACGGCGATAGGCTGAAGGCCTTCAAGGTGAGCTTCGATCACGCAGCGCATGCTGTCATTGCCGTCCTCTTGCTCACTGTTCTGATTACTCAGGTGAACATCAACAGAGGTGATGCGATCGCTAACTCCGCTCAGAGCATCTTTGACGACGCCACTGACCTGATCAGCCAGGGCTTCGTGACCTTCGATGTTGTGGTCAGTATGAATTTGGATTTGCATGGCGGTTTCTTTCGGAGCCTCTCAGATTATTGAACAGTGGCAAGCAGACTGAGCTTTTCTAGTAGCGCCTTGGCGGCTGGCTCAGAAGATGCGGGGTTTTGCCCAGTAATTAACAGCCCATCTGTCGCAACATGGGGTTGCCAGTCATCTGCTTTGGAATACTTGCCTCCGTTGGTTCGGAGCATATCCTCGACTAGGAAAGGGACAATTTCAGTTAACCCGGCGGCCTGTTCCTCGGTATTGGTGAAGCCTGTTACGGCTTTACCTTGCACGACAGGATCGCCGTTGACTGCCTTGACATCACGCAGCACACCGGGCGCATGGCATACTAAGGCAACGGGTTTACCCGCACCCAGAATGGTCTCGATTAGGGCGATCGAGGCTGCGTCTTCAGCTAAGTCCCACAGTGGCCCGTGCCCCCCAGGGTAAAATACAGCGTCGAAATCATCAGCAGAAACCTTATTCAACTCAATGGTCTGCGCGAGAGCGGCTTGTGCGGCAGGATCTGCTTTGAAGCGTTGCGTATCTTTCGTTTGAGAATCTGGGGTGTCACTCGTGGGGTCGAGCGGTGGCTGCCCACCCCCCGGTGAAGCGAGTGTGATCGTTGCACCTGCGTCTTTGAAAGCATAGTAAGGGGCGGCAAATTCTTCGAGCCAGAAACCTGTTTTTTTACCCGTATTGCCGAGCTGGTCGTGTGAGGTCAGCACCATCAGTATGTTCATACTAGACTCCTTTAGTTACTTTGGTTTGAATTTCAGACATTTTGACTTTCACAGATTAGTTTGGGTAGGTCTGCCCAATCCATTTGCGATCGCTATTACTACACCCTCTATACCTCCTTAAACCCAATAACGAATGCTTATTCTAGGCTTCTGATGTCCTTCAATTCATCAGGCAAGTGCCCACTCAATAGGTCACTCCTTAATCGAATTTCACGATCATCTTGCCGATATTGTTGCCTTCAAATAGACCGATGAATGCGTCCACAGCGTGATCGATGCCTGTCACCACTGTTTCCTTATTTTTAAGTTTTCCAGCGCGGAAATAGCCGCCCACTTCCTGTTCAAATTCGCCTTGACGACTGAGCCAATCGCCAACGATTAATCCTTTCATCGTCAACCGTTTGGTCGTCATGTTGAAAAGATTAGGAGGGCCAGGTTGTGGCTTTTCCGCGTTGTACCCAGAGATGCCACCACAGGCGATAATCCGACCCTGCAACCGTAAAGCCGAGAGCGCCGCTTCGAGTGCTTCACCGCCGACATTATCGAAATAGACATCAATGCCATCCGGTGCTGCCAGATTCAACTGTTTGAGCACCGCATCAGTCTTATAGTTAAAGGCACTGTCAAAGCCACAGTCTTCTAGCAGAAATCGGATTTTCTCTTCCGACCCGGCAGAGCCGATCACCTGACACCCGCGCAATTTTGCGAGTTGCCCAGCGACGCTACCGACCGCACCAGCCGCTCCCGAAATAAACACAACGTCACCCGCTTTGACCTCTACCAACTTCAACCCAGCCCAAGCCGTCATGCCCGTCATGCCAAGGGCCGCTAGGTAGACTGAAAGCGGTTGCAGGTCGCGGCTGACTGGGTGTAACTCTTGTGGTTTAGCGATGAAATATTCCCGCCAGCCATAGCTAGACGTGACCGCATCCCCTGGCTTGAACGGATCGGCGCGAGACTCAACGACTTCGCCGACTGCGCCGCCGGTCATGGGCTGACCCAGTTCGAACGGTGGCACATAGGATTTCCCGCTGTTCATGCGACCGCGCATGTAAGGATCAACGGACATATAGAGGTTGCGAACGAGTACCTGTCCATTTTGCAGCGGCTCCAGTTCGGTTTGGGCGAGGCTAAAGTTAGCTGGGGTTGGTATGCCAGTGGGGTGAGATATGAGCCGAATCTCGCGGCTGGTGATGTGAGACATATTCATAACCTAGTTTTAGGATTCATTTGTGGCTTACGCAGCTGGTTGTAATGAAGCCATATCAATGACGAAACGGTATTTTACGTCGCTCTTCATCAGGCGATCGTAGGCTTCATTGATGTTCTGGATGGGAATGAGTTCGATGTCTGCCGTGATGTTGTGCTTCCCACAGAAATCCAGCATTTCCTGTGTTTCTTTGATGCCGCCAATTAGGGAACCACTGAGACTACGCCGACCAAAGATTAAGCTACCGACATTCAGAGAAAGCGGTTCGGTTGGTATACCAACTTGGGTGAGGTTGCCATCGCGCCCCAATAGGAGGAGATAGGCGTTGATGTCGTGTTGGGCCGAAACCGTATCAAGAATGAAATCGAAACTATTCAGATGCGGCTTCATCTCATCCGCATTCTTAGAATTGACGACTTCGTCTGCTCCCAGCCGCAGGGCATCTTCAACTTTGCTGGGTGAGGTGGTGAAGACGACAACATGGGCACCAAATGCCTTGGCCAATTTCACCCCCATGTGTCCCAAGCCGCCGAGTCCCACAATGCCAACCTTCTGGCCTTTGCGAACATTATTGTGACGCAATGGAGAATAGGTGGTAATCCCGGCACAAAGCAGGGGAGCAACAGCGGCAAGATCCAAATGCTTCGGAATTTTCAGCACAAACGCTTTATCCACGACAATGCTCTCGGAGTAGCCACCAAACGTCATGCCGCCCATGTGTTGGTCAGGAGAGTTGTACGTCCAAATCGTACCTTTCTCGCAGAATTGTTCTAAGTCGTGCTCACAGTTAGAACACGTGAGGCAAGCATCGACCATGCAACCGACCCCAACGATGTCGCCTTCCTTAAATTTGTTGACCTGCGTTCCCACGTTGACGACCCGCCCAACAATTTCATGACCGGGTACGCAGGGGTAAGTGGTGCCACCCCATTCGCTACGGACGGTATGTAAGTCAGAGTGACACACGCCACAATAGAGAATGTCGATCTGCACATCGTGTTTGCCGAGATCGCGACGTTGAATGTCAAAGGGTGCGAGGGTCGTCTTAGCGTCTTGGGCTGCGTAGGCGTTGACTTTCATTGATTTCCTTCTTGAGATGATCTGTTTTGGCAAAGCTGATTGAAATGCTTTGACTAAAGTTTCAAGCTGCGTGGGTCAAGGGCAGGCAGATTTATTTCTCCAATTTTATCGAGATCCAACACAGGTTTCCTTCAGAATTAAAGATCAAACTTACACAGGGCAGCAACAGTTTGATCGTCTTCAATTCGTGTGAATGGAATCGATACCCTAGTCATATGGTCTGAATTAGTTGATTAAGCATCATATCATTTCGCAATTGTAAGGGAGCGCTTCAATTAATGATGGCGTTGAATATGTAGCCAATGCTAACAATGCCAACGGTCATCAATCCAATAAATACAGCTAATAGCTGTGGTCGCAGCACTTTTTTAAGAATCACCATTTCAGGAAGAGATAGTGCGGTTACTGCCATCGTGAAGGCTAAAACTGTACCCATCGGCATTCCTTTATTGACCAACGCTTCAGTAATGGGCATCACACCCGCAATATTTGCGTAGAGTGGAACACCCAAAATGACTGCGATCGGCACTGCAAGAGGATTATTCTCGCCTGCATATTGGGTAATAAAATCTGTCGGTACATAACCATGAATCCCTGCACCGATCGCAATTCCGATCACTACATAGAGCCAAACTGATCGCACAATTTCACTGGCTTGGAACCTCCCTTGCTCAAATCTTTGCCCCCAACTTAACACCACTGGTTCGAGGATGTCTTCCTCTTTTAGAGGTATGTCTTGACGAGATTTTTGAAGTTGCCAGACAAATGGTTCTACCCATTTCTCTAACTTTAGGCGTCCAATGATATACCCAGAAGCGATCGCCAAACCCACACCAAAGCCAATGTAGATCAGCGTCACCTTTAACCCAAACAATCCCCAGAGAAGGATAACAGCAACCTCATTGACCATGGGCGCTGCCATCAGATAAGAAAAAGTTATGCCTAACGGTACACCTGCTTCTAAGAAACCGATAAACAAAGGAACCGCAGAGCAAGAACAGAATGGGGTAACGATGCCTACCATTGCCGCCAAAATATTCCCTGCAAAAGTGCGTTTTCCTTCTAGCAAAGTGCGAACGCGCTCTGGTTCTAAAAAGCTTTGAAATGTCCCAACAATAAAGCTAATGACAATCAGCAATGTTAGGACTTTCGGCACATCGTAAAGAAAGAAGTGCAGACTTGACCCTAAATGTGATGAAATCGACAAGCCCAAAAGTTGGGTCACAATTTGGGTTGCCAACCAATCAAACGGATAAAAAGGATCGACCATGAAGTTGCCTCTTTAACGCTGCACCTCTTTAACGCTGCAATAGAGGCTGAATTTGTTCGGCACTGATGACTTGACCTTTGCTGGCAACTTTGCCATTGATGGTCATGGCGGGAGTAGACATCACCCCTCGTTTGGCAATTTCGATGGGGTCGGTAATGTGCAGAACTTCAGCCGTTAAATTGAGATTAGCGACCGCTTCTTTAGCATTTGCTTCTAGCTGTTGGCACTTTTTGCAGCCTGCACCCAAAATTTCAATTTTGATGGCATTCATGACATATCTCCTTATCGAAACGCCTTCACCACCGCATCAAGTTTTACCTTGATGGAGTCGTCATGGTGCAGGATGGGTGGAATCTCGCGATCGATGCCCAGCAGTTCGTAGACGGCCATTTGGGCCACCCGGATGGAATACTCCACGGTAAAAACGACATCATCAGGGATTTCGACAAATTGGCTGACGAAGGCTAGGTTTTTGGAGTTTTTTGGCACGGGCAGCGGGCGATCGCCATAGGCACGCGGCATAAACATACTGGTGATATAGGGCATCCGGCAGGGAATACAGATGGCAGTGGCGATCGCCGACCGATCGAAATTCAGATGGCCGCATAGCTCTTGCAAAATTTCGCTGCCGTTGCAATCCGCCATTGATTTGGGTACGAAGTCGCCAATGCGATCGGGGTGCAGAGCATAGCCCCAGAACACCTGCACATCGGCAGGTTGGTCGATGTAGTGGGGTTGATGCGCTAGCACGATCGACATCATCCAATTGGAATCTTTGAACGTCACCAAACCGCCAATGCCGGCCTGATTGCCAGAAAATGCCTCCATCTGGTCAAAGAAAGCGGTGTCTTTGACGGTTACCGTATAGGACTCCCAAAATGACTCTGGAATACTGGAATTGAACGCCGCTGGGTTCCCAAATTCAGGATGGCTGTGAGCCAACTTTTCCCATAGCAACCAGCCACCACTATCATCTTTCGTGAGCTGTGGGGGCGCACTTGTCATGGATCCAAAGCTGGAGGCATCGGTCATCGACCCGTTTTGGAAGAACACCAAATCGTTGTCGGCGATCGTCAGGATATCGGTCGTGCCATCGCGCTTGTGGTGAATACCCGTGACGACGATCTGGCCCTGATCCATCTTTAGCTCAAAGTCTGTCACGGTGCAGTTGACGACAAAATTCACCCCCTGCGCCTTCAGCCAACTCACCAACGGTCGCACCAAGGAATCAAATTGGTTGTAGACCGTGCGCTTGACCCCGGCCAGGGTTTCAATTCGGGAGAACTCCATCATGAACCGATGCAGGTAACGTCGGAACTCAACCGCGCTGTGCCAAGGTTGAAACGCAAACGTCGTTGACCACATGAACCAGAAATTGGTTGTGAAAAAGGGCGGTGATAGCCAATCTGTAATGCAGCTGGTGCCCAGTGTCTCTTCGTCAGCTTCAGTGAGTTTGAGCAGTTCAATCCGATCCTGCATAGAAAATCCCATCGACTCGACATCCAGCTTGGCGCGATGGCGATCGACGAGCCGCGCCTTAGCGTGGGACTGGTGCAGCTTGTTGAAGGCGATCGTCTCATCAAATACCGTCTGCCCCGGAGAACCGAGGGAGGGGATCGATTTGAACAAATCCCACGTACATTCATAGTTGTCGGTTGTCAGCATCCGTCCGCCGCGCATGGTGTAGCCCTGCGTGGGGTTGCCGTTACCATCCAGACTGCCGCCCAAGACGGGCATCGCCTCGTAGATGGTGATATTGCAACCTGGAATATTGCCATCGCGAATCAGGAACGCGGCGGCGGCTAAGGAGCCAATCCCACCCCCCACCATATAAGCCTTACGGGCGGCACCGTTGGCCGTACTGAAGCTTGCCGGGGGTGTAGTCGATAATTGTTGTGTCATAGCTGCCTTTTTTAAGTGAACGTGATCATTGACTGCTTGCCAAGCTTCTCAGGCAGGTTTCCTCAACGAGGATTTAACTACTTTTCGGGGTTGGATGAACCCCTTCAACTGCTCAAACCAAATTAGACAAATCAACCCACCGCTCAAACAAATTGCCAGGTCGATCGGGTGTAGAAACGAAAAGCTAAACAATTGACGCAAGAAAGGCACGTAAAGCACGATCGCCAGAAAAAAGAGTCCACCGCCCATCACCCAGCGCAGGGCAGCATTGGGGGATTTTAGGACGCTTAAGCTGAGGCGAGCGGTTGAACTTTCGCTCAAAATGAGTCCTAAATTGGCCAGAATTAACGTCGTAAACGTGAGTGCACGGGCATCTAGTTCGCTTTGTCCGCGATAGAGCGAGGCGACAAAAATAATGAGGGCGATCGCCAAGATGCCACTCCCTTGCAACACGGCTAAACCCACCGTTTTCTTGCCAAACAGGGGTTCTTTGGGGTTGCGGGGTGGGCGCTGCATCACCGTCGCTTCAGCGGGTTCGGCTTCCAACACAATCGAACATGCGGGATCAATAATTAAGTGGAGAAAGGCAACGTGAATGGGCAATAAGACTAAGGGCAGCTTAAACAACACTGGAATTAATGACATCCCCGCTATCGGAATGTGAATTGCCAGCAGATAAGACATTGCTTTGCGGAGATTATCAAAAATGCGTCGTCCCAGTTTGACCGCTTGCACGATCGACGAAAAATCATCATCCAAAAGCACTAACTCCGCCGATTCACGGGCAACATCGGTGCCGCGCTGCCCCATAGCGATGCCGATTTGTGCGGCTTTCAGGGCAGGGGCATCATTCACCCCATCGCCCGTCATCGCCACGACTTCACCCTTTGCTTTCAGCCCATTCACTAGGCGCAATTTTTGCTCAGGCACAGCCCGTGCAAAGATGTTGGTACTTTGAATCCGCTCCTGAAGCTCAGCATCACTCATCTGATCCAATTCCGCTCCGGTCATCACAGCGCCCATTTGCAGCAAACCAATCTGCCGCGCAATGGCTTGCGCTGTGCCGGGATAATCGCCCGTAATCATCACCACTCGAATGCCAGCGGTGTAGCATTCTTGAACCGCCGCCGCCACCGTTGGACGGACAGGATCAGACAGCCCCACCAAGCCGAGAAATTGAAACGGAAAATCATGTTGCTGGTCGGGCAAATTCGATGGATTGAGCGATGGATGGGGTGGCAAAAAGGGCGGCGGCGCATCGAGCAGCGCTGCTTTAGCCACCCCTAATACCCGCAAGCCCTGCGCTGCCATGTCGCTCACTTGTTCTGCCAGTCGTTGCTGCTGGGCGGGCGTGAAATGACAGAGATCAGCGATCGCCTCTGGTGCGCCTTTGGACGCAATCTCATACTGTTCACTATCTGCCGACCGCCAAACATGGGACATGGCCAATAGTTGCGGTGACAATGGATATTCTCGTAGCAGTTGCCAATCGTTGTGGATATGTTCGGTATCGGCAAGGTAGCGATCGCCCAATTGCTTAAACGCTTTTTCCATCGGGTCAAAGGGATCGCGCTGACTCGCCAGAATGCAGAACTCGACTAATTCATGCACCGTTTCGGGGAGTGGCTCGCTTGTATGCAGGCTCAAATCATAGGTGTGAGGCTTTTCTGCCTGATCATGGGTAGATTCATCGGCACATAATTCATAGGCACATAACTGTTGCACCGCCATTTGATTCAGGGTCAATGTCCCCGTTTTATCCACACAGAGGACGGTCGCAGCCCCGACGGTTTCAACGGCAGCGGCACGACGCGCTAAGACATGGTTCTGAGAAATGCGCCACGCGCCCAACGCCAAAAAGATCGTGACGACAACGGGAAATTCATTCGGCAAAATTGCCATCGCCAGCGTAATGCCGGCCAGAATGCCATTGAGCCAATCGCCTCGGGTGAGGCCATACACCACCACGATCGCCACACACAGCGCTAACGCAATCCCAAACAAACGGCTCACTAACCGATTCATTTCCCGTTGTAAGGGAGTCAGCTCCGGTTTCACGGTTTGTAAGGCGTTGCCAATCTTGCCCATTTCCGTCTGAGCGCCGATCGCCCGCACTTGAGCAATGCCCTGCCCCTGCACGACCAGCGTGCCGGAATAGACAAAGGGCAAATCATCACCCCCTGGACGGGGCATCTTGCCGTCCTGAGCGTCGATGTCAGCAGCAACTTTGCGAACCGGAACAGATTCTCCGGTTAATAACGATTCGTCGGTGGACAGATTGGAGCAGGACAGCACGATCGCATCCGCCGGTACGCGATCGCCCTCGGCCAGGACTAAAACATCGCCCCGCACCACCTCTCGCCCGGTAATCCGTTGGCGTTGTCCATCCCGAATCACCAGGGCACGGGGGCTAGACAGATTGCGCAAGGCTTCCATGGCATGTTCGGTCTTGCCTTCCTGATAGAGGCTAATGCCCATAATGAAAAAGACAAAACCCAGCAAAATCAGGGCTTCTTGCAGGTCGCCTAAAGCCCAATAAATGATGCCGCCGCCGACCAGCAAAAGAAAGATGGGATCTTGAACAATGTCCCAGGCGATCGCCCACAAACTGCGCGATCCCGATGAGGGGAGTTCATTGTAGCCGTCTTGCTTGAGACGCGCGATCGCCTCTTGCTCAGATAAGCCAGCTTCTGTATTAGCTTCTGTATTAGATAGAACTCCAAAGCCATGATTCACAACTTCTACCTCCGTATTTCAAGCCCCTATCAGTCCAATGGCCCTAACCGAAAAGCTTGACCCGAGCAGCCAGAGCTGCATAACCTTCAATGCTGTGGTCAGTATGGACTTGCACGATGTTTTCCCGTGGTCATGGTGGTGGACTTAACCTTCAACCACCGCATCAAGTTTCCCTTTGATGCATGGGTTCTATCGCATCTTACGTCTCTGTAATTCCCGCCGCGTTTTCGGCATCGCGTCTGGCATCGAGCGCAGCTAAGGTTGCTTCTTCGGCTTCCTCCATCGCCGCCACTGCCAAGAAGGTCACAGTTGCCGCGTAGTCTTCAGCTTTATCAGCCCGATGTTCGAGTTTCTCGGCTTCGCGATTTGATTTCCATTCTTCAATATTCGACATCACCTCAGATTCTTTTTCCGCCAACTGAGTTTTGAGCTTTGCCCGGTAATCATCAAATTCTTGTTTCTTTGCGTCCAGATTTGCCTTGGCTTCGTTGAGCTTAGATTGAATCTCAGCTTGAGTTTTTCTCGGTAAAGATTGGATATTGTTCTTCAGTGATTTGGCGCGATCTTCAAGTGCTTCTAAATTGTCGTGAAGTTGTTGGGTAAAGTTATCAATGGCAGTACTCATGATGCTTCCTCTAGTGTGTTGAATCAATCAAAGTAGCGGACTTCTTTGCCTTATTTCAGGTCGGGACAGGCGTTTTTCCCCGCAACGGTGTTGCTGGCAGCGTTGACTCTGAATTCCATGTCCAGTTGCGGATTTCTGGCAAGTCTTGACCGTACTGGTTGATGTATTGCTTGTGCTGAATGAGCTTGGCTTGCATCGCTTGCTTCAGGTCAGCCCCTTTAGCCCCCAACTGCGGCAGGCGATCGATCACATCCATGACTAAATGAAAGCGATCGAGGTCGTTGAGCACGGTCATGTCAAAGGGTGTGGTGATGGTGCCTTCTTCCTTGTAGCCGCGCACATGGATATTGCTGTGGTTGGTGCGGCGATAGGTGAGTCGATGAATTAGCCATGGGTAGGCGTGGAAAGCGAAGATCACGGGTTTGTCTTGGGTAAAGAGGGCATCAAATGCCTCATCGCTCAACCCATGCGGATGTTCACAGCAATTCTCAGTATGACAAAAGGCTGTTCAAGTCCTGGGAATGGCAGTAGTGTAGTGATATCTGAGAGCGCCAAGAGAGCCAGAGTCGTTGAAAG
>NZ_JACSWB010000198.1 GCF_016888135.1 Leptolyngbya sp. CCY15150 | reverse complement strand
CTCCAAGGCATCAGCTCGATGAATCGTCCGTAGCTCACCAACCTGGGGAAAGCATCCCGCCAGTGCACCAACACGAGCTGCTGGTAGACGTCCTTGACCGTTCGATAGCCAGAACCATGGAAGGCAATCACGATGGTCATCACGTCACTGATGCTCAACCGGGATTAATAGCCTTTCATCGGCTCATCACAGGGCAAGCGAGCGATATCTCGCTCACAGAATTGCTCTAACTCACGATAGACATCATCAACATCACAGAAGATTTGGGTCACGTCGAGGCGCGCTAAACTTAGAGATATGGCTGAGGTGCTTAGATTTCAATACTTTGAGCGTAACCCTCAGCCTTTTCTTTTGCACCCTCATTGTTGTCGAACTCACGTTGGGCAAGTAAAGTCCATCTACGATCGCCCTTGTTTACCTAAAGGCGATCGCTTCAGCGTCAGATAACTTACACAAAATCCGCCCGAGTTATGGCGGCAGCGTTGGTGTCGTCCAATCGCAATAGATTGGTAGTACCCACCTTGATCAGCACATCATCGTTTTGTTGGACGATGGAGAGTTGTCCGAACCGAAGGCCGACGATGTCGATACGGTCTCGATTGTTTTGGAAA
>NZ_JACSWB010000197.1 GCF_016888135.1 Leptolyngbya sp. CCY15150 | reverse complement strand
GCTTCTCACTAGGTTCCAGCCCTTTTACTCTATTCTATCTACCGCCAGAGTCATTGAAGAGCGTTATATCAAGTCGGGTTGAATGCACATGATGAGGGCTAAGGGGGGGCTATCCAACAAGGGGATAATCTGGATTTATGTCAGGGATACCCAGATCGCTTAGGTTCTCTCCTGCTCTGGCAAGCCGCAAAGGGACGTGATGGTGTCAGATATCGCCTGCTCCAGTTCTTCCGATGGTTCTGACTGGCTGAGCAGAATTGTCCACATCTCCGCCCACAATCCTCGCTGCCCAAAGAAAGCCGATCGCTGGAGCACGGCAGCTTCCCCCACCATCCCTTGGGCGATCTGGTTTTGTTCCTGTCGAGCCAAGTCAGCCGCAAGGCGATCGCTTTCCTCGGTTGTCATCACCCGGATCCGTTCCACGTACGGGAGGGGGGCTCCCAGGTCGGTTTGTCCTGGTATGGCTTGATACATCTGCCACTCATAGGTAACACCAGCTTCTAGGGGATGCTCAGGGGTAAATTGATAGATCGATAGGTCAGTATTGAGTTTATGCTGGTCAGCAGAAATATCGTAGATTAGGGGTGGATGGCGATGATCGGTGGGCGTGAGTTGCACTTGGGTGATGATGTCGTTGGGGCTATACCAGGTTAAGGTAGGGCGATCGCTCCCTACTACTGCAGCATCTGACTGGCTCACAGGAGCAATCCAACATAGGTTATTGATATTGAGAGGACGAGAGCCACCGTTGTTGGGCGGTTCTGGAGGTTCTTGGGTGAAAAGGTTGAGGAGGTTGCGCCATCCTAGGCGTGGGGGAGACAGGTCAGATTCAGGACTGCTAGCCTGAGCGGCGACGCTTAGAAAGAGGCTGATGGTGGTTCCCAGCAAGCTGGTCAGCAGGTAGGATAAAAAGCGAGGGTAAAACATGGTGTTCTCTGAGTATAGGTTGTAATTAGTGGCATCCCTAGGTTAGGGATAGTGAAAAACGCTTAGGTGCGAGAGGTGGGTCGCAGGGCGATCAGCCAAACGACAAGACTAGGGGTGAGGATCGGGAGAGCGATCGCTGCACTGGACGCATACAGCGCCAGGCTGGCGAAGCTGTATAGGAACGTACCTCCGCTGAGGTGCAGCAGGGCAGAACGACGATCGGTGGGGAGGATCAACCTCACCCCTTTGCCAACGACGGCGGCTAGGATCATCATCCAAACATCAGGAATAGGAATCACCATACGATGGTTTAGATATTGATACAGCAGGTAAGCATGGTATTCCCCTCCGGTGAGGATACGCTGTTCTCCCCGATGCCAGTAGCGATAGGCGGCGGGGGCGAGAAAGTTATCTTCGTTCTCTCGCTCAATGCCGGCAGCAGCGTAGTTGGGAACAATCATCAGGATCTGGGCAGCACCAGGGGAAGGAAAGACTGTGTCTAAGGCCCGTTGGGACGATAGGGTATCGTAGACCTGATCGGGCGGTAGGGAATAGTCAATAATCGGATGCAGCCACATTTGACCCAATCCATAGCTGAATCGGGTCAACCAACTAGCTCGAAAGCGTGGAGACTGGGGTAGGTCAGTCGGCAGGGTGCAAGGGGGTGCGTCACAGTGATGGTGTAGGGCTGCTAGCAGATAAGAAAGCGGCCAGGGTTCTTGGCTCAGCAGTTCGGCATAGAGGGTGCCCCGGGTGGTCATGCTACCGCTGATGCTCCAATCTGGATGGCGCAGACTATCTTGGGCATAGCGCCACTGACGGGTATTTTGTTCGCGGCTGGCTCCTAGGACCAAGAAGCTACCCTGCTGGGCGGCAGCGGCGAAGGATTGGGCCAGGAGCGGATCATCGTCATCCCGCAGGTCAAGTAGGTAATCGATGCCAATGACGGGGGTGCCAGCGGCCTGGTCTACTAATTGGGCCAGATAGTCGCGGGGGATAGGACGGAAGCGTTTTTGGTCGCGCAGGGCAGCTTCGTCAATTTGCAGCAAGAGGGTGGGTGGATCTGGCGGCGTTGGTTGCCAGGGTAAATCTTGGTAAAAAGCCTGTAGCAAAACCCGCCGTTCGATCAACCACTTTTGTACCGGTAGTTGCCAGGTAAGAATTAGTAAAATCAAAAGGGCGATCGCTTCCCATCGATTGGGCGTCAGGGCCGCTAGCCATTCCCGCCAGCCGGTGGGCGGAATGCGGAAGAGTTGGGTGTGGGGATAGCGAAATAGGGACGGCACTAGGTCAGCAGCCGGGTAGGTTAACGCCTTCTGGATTTTGAGTGCATGGCAAGCATCCTGGAGGCATTCCTGCACGTCTTTATGTTGAGCTAGGGCCTGGGCAAAGCGCACAATGAACGCTTCGGCAACGCTGTTGTGGATCGGTTCTCGCATGATCACCACTTGGCTCAAGCCTAGGTCGATCAAGGATTCCGCTAGGTTTAATCCATTGCAGGAGTTAAATAAGGCAAACTGTAGGCCATGCTGCTTGGCGATCGCTAGGGGAGCTTTCATTTCAGCAATCCGCAGGTAGCCATGGGGCGCAATGCCCAATTCACCGCCCATGCTGGTTTTTTCATTGCTGTGCCCTGCAAAAAACAGAGCATCCCAGCCCTTGCTATCCATCAAGGCTGTTTGGATAACCTCTTTGACCTGAGTAACTGATTTACCCGGTTCCCAGCCGATAAACACCACCTCAGCTAAGGTACGCAGGGCAGCTATCGCCTCCTTCTCTCGCTGAAAGTTTAGGCCACGGTCATCCCCCAGGATCATCAAGATCCGTGGACGGCGGCGCTTGGGGGCGATCGCTGGCATGGCAGATTGGATGGTAAAAGGGGCGCGGGCTAGGCGTAGGTGGGCAGCAATGCCGCTGTCTGCTCCTAGTTCCCAGGTTTCCCAGGGTAAGCGGGCTAGATCGAGGGGATGGCAGGTGATCAGCAGATCGACGATCGCATTCTGCTTCTCGGCAGTATGGGCGGCTTTCAGCACTTCTTGGCGAATGGTGTACAGGGCAGGGCTATGGAGCCAGCGGTGTAGTTCGAGCTGCAGCCGTTGTTGAAGGTCTGCCAGGTCTGCCTGCCAATCGGTGGCGGTGGAAGTGCCGGCCCCTTTGGTAATCAGGCGGCCGCGCAGGGCATCATCGGGCAACGGTTGCTCCGGTTCATTCTGCAGGTCACTTTTGGGTAAGCTGCGGTAAAAGTTAAGATAGGCGCGCTGCCAATCCCAGTATAGGCGCATCAGGTCTGGCGGCATCGGCTGCTGAGCATGGAGGCGTTGCCCGCCCCCCCAGGTGAGCTGAAAGGTACAGGTCGCATCCACCTGCTGAACGGTGAGTTGGAAAAGGAGGGGGAAATCACGCATGGGATAGAGTTAGTTCACGGCATGAACGCGATGGGAGGTAAGGAAAGATGAATACCGCTGGGCGATCGCACGCTAATCAAAAACTGCTCCTGCTGCACGCCGGCCACCTGGGCATAGAGGAAGGTGCTGCTGGCGTCCTGCAGAGTGGTTTCGGTGAGCAGGCTTTGGTCATCATGGATGTGCAGACAGGTGCCGAGGGGCATGAGGGAGTCGGGCTGAGGGCTGAGGATCACCAAGAGGTTCCAGTCTGAGTCGTCACTGGCGCTGGGCAGATCCCAGAGGACGACGTAGAGCCGTAGGGAGGCGTCATCAACGCGGAAGTCGTAGGCAGCGGAACGGGCAGTGGTGGGAATGGTGACGTCGCGATGGCGGGTAAGGTCGCTGAGGATGCCATCCAGTTGCTCGATGGGCGATCGCAGGGAACGCAGAGCGGGACTGTAGGAAAAGGAGGGGAGTAAGATCCAGGCAAGATCCTGGGCCACCTGATCCAGTTGGTCGCGGAACCACTGGGCGGCATTGATGGCAGGACGGGCGCGGGCGGCGGCTAGGTCTGGCGTGGCAGCTAGATCCGGGGTGGCCGCCGGGGCGATCGCTCCCAGGGTGCCAAAATCAGTTTGCAGCAGCAACCGATCGGGGTCTAGGTCAAACCAGTCTACGGGCAAGCTGTAGATATCGTGGACGTTCGGCTCTAGGCCTGCCGTTTGGATAGCCTGCATCAGGGCAGTTCGGGGCAGAAAGCCGCGCACCTGCACCTGGTCGATCTCGTCTAACACCTCGACGAGAACATACAGCGATGCGGACGTCGTTTCTACCCAACGTCTAGGTAGCTCCACCGTGCCATCCTCTAGGCAAGCGATCGCTACCAGTTGGGCGATCGCCTCTCCTATCTGTAGAGTAGGTGGATAAGACGGCAGGGTTGCCGGATCCCAGGCTGGGATAGCTAAGCGCGGCGATCGCCTTTGCAGCCATTCCCTGACGCCAATCCAGGCCAGGAGGTGTAGGTAGGTGCCCCAATCATCCGAGGGGTTTACAGCTTGGCTGCGGGTGGCAGCCCAAGCGATCGCTTCATCACTAAGGGCGATCGCGTCGGGATGCAGAAACCGTTCGCCTAATCGGTCATCATAGTCCAGGGTAAGGTATGTCATAAAGGGGCGCTCCTACGGGTAAGATAATGGCAAAGACGTTGGCTCAGCAGACTGCGAGAGGTTCCATAGGCATTAAACGATTCGGTCTCTGCTTCGCCGATGATTCGCTCCAGCTCTGCATCCAGAGCCGCATCTAGGACATGGTCTAAGGTCTGATCCATGGTCGATACTTCTACATAGTCCTGGGCCAATTGGCCTATGCGGTGGCGTAGGCGATGCTGTAGTTCTCGACGAATATCTGCCCGCAGGGCTTTGAGATTGAGCAGACGAGTGACTTGATATTGGGCGGTTAGACCCAGGTGGGGAGCGATCGCCCCCATGGATTCTTTGCGACAAACAGAGCGGTGCAGCCCCTCCAGAAATTCTGCTGCTTTCGGCGGTTTACGACGCTGGTTGAAAGACGCTACTCGATGGGTAAGGGTGAGGGCGATCGCCGCATCCATGGCTTCCACCAAAGCCTGACGGTAGTCTTGGAGAAACTGCTGCTGATCGGATTGGGCATCGTCAGCATCCCCAGGGCTCTGGGCCGTCTCTGCGAGCTGGTAGTAGTCAGGATTATCGAGGGACAGAGTGGGAGGATGGCGCGATCGCCGCATCAGTTGGGCCCAGGCCGTCAACTGGGTGAGGATCCCATCCGCTGTGATCTGCTGCACCTGCCACCCATCGGCCTTGCCCAGCCAGGTTTGTTGGATCTGCTGCACCATTCGTTCGAGCTGCTCGGGGCTCGGCGGGGAACAGCGGCGACGGCTGGCGACAGAAGCCTGGGTGCGTGATACTAAGCGATCGCGTCGGTAGACGTCATGGTAGCTTTGCAAGATAGCAGTGTCCCGCTGCAGGCTGGCCGCACTCGCCTGCCCATTGTCCGTCAATAACTGGTGTAGCTTGGTTTCACTCAGGCTATTCAACAAATTCCAATCGCTGTCCAGATAAATACCGTGCTCCCGCAGATAATGGTTAAGATTACCATCCGACATCACCACCCGCTTTGTCCAGGTATTCAGTTGCGCCTTATCCGGGTCAAAGGTACGCAAGACTTTGCCGGAGGGCGTCGGATCGTCCGCAAGAGAAGGAGTAGTGGGACGTTGATGTAAGGGATCCGTATCCATCAGCACCAGGGCCAGCAGATCTTCCAAACAGGTCAGGCCAGCAGCGGCACTAAAGCGACTAAACAGGTCTCGACAGGTGCGATCGATTTCGTAGGAAATATAGCAGCGCAAGCAGCCTTCTGCCAAAACAGACACCATCTCCTCAGCCGTCTGCATCAGCGTTTGCAACTGGCGCTGCACAACAGCATCACTCGGCACAGCATCCGCCCCCAGACATTGGGTCTCCAGACAGTGGCGGCAAGGCGGCAACTCCTCCACCCGCCGCTGACCCTGCATGGTTAGACGCAGCAGTTGCCAATAGCGCTCCGGTGCTTTCATTCCCCTCCCTCCATAGCGCGCCAATTGCCCGACGCGATAAATCCAGCCCAATAATAAGGATGACCGTAAGCCCCTGTCGATTGCAACTCTCGCTGAATATCCCGCAGCGCCTCACTGCGTCCAGCTCCGTCCATCAACCGTTCATAGTACCCCTGCATCAGGTCACTCGTGCCAAAATCGTCTACCTTCCACAGGCTCATCAGTTGAC
>NZ_JACSWB010000196.1 GCF_016888135.1 Leptolyngbya sp. CCY15150 | reverse complement strand
TTGAGGGGAGCTGTACTGAGGCTCCCTATTTTTTGTCCCCTCTATTGTCTCAAAGTCCAGCACGGTATGATTTTAAGCTGCCTTGTCACCCGTTCAGAGGAAAAGCAATCAAGTCTTGGCCCGAAACCGATCGATCTTATGGTTACTACATCCATTTGGATGTCGAGCAACTAATTACCGATAAGGTCTATTCACTTAAATCATTCTTTATTACGCAACGCTCAGGATAGCAGTGGCCCGCTGCAGGCTGGCCGCACTCATCTGCCCATCGTCCGTCAGCAACTGGTGCAGCTTGGTCTCACTCAAACTATTCAGCAAATTCCAATCGCTGTCGAGATAAATACCATGCTCCCGCAGATAATGGTTGAGATTACCATCCGACATCACCACCCGCTTTGTCCAGGTATTCAGTTGCGCCTTATCCGGGTCAAAGGTACGCAAGACTTTGCCGGAGGGCGTCGGGTCATCGACAAGGGACGGGGTGGTGGGACGTTGATGCAGGGGATCGGTATCCATCAACACCAGGGCCAGCAGATCTTCCAAACAGGTCAGACCAGCAGCGGCACTAAAGCGACTAAACAGGTCTCGACAGGTGCGATCGATTTCGTAGGAAATGTAGCAGCGCAAGCAGCCTTCTGCCAAAACAGACACCATCTCCTCAGCCGTCTGCATCAGGGTTTGCAACTGGCGCTGCACAACAGCATCACTTGGTACCGCCTCCGCCCCCAGGCCTTGGGTCTCCAGACGTTGGGTCTTCAGACAGTAGGCCTCCAGACAGTAGGCCTCCAGACAATGACGGCAAGGCGGCAACTCCTCCACCCGCCGCTGACCCTGCATGGTTAGGCGCAGCAGTCGCCAATAGCGCTCCGGTGCTTTCATTCCCCTCCCTCCATAGCGCGCCAATTGCCCGACGCGATAAATCCAGCCCAATAGTAAGGATGACCGTAAGCCCCTGTCGATTGCAACTCTCGCTGAATATCCCGCAGCGCTTCACTGCGTCCAGCTCCGTCCATCAACCGTTCATAGTACCCCTGCATCAGGTCACTCGTGCCAAAATCGTCTACCTTCCACAGGCTCATCAGTTGAC
>NZ_JACSWB010000195.1 GCF_016888135.1 Leptolyngbya sp. CCY15150 | reverse complement strand
GCAACGGAGCGAAAGCCCTCCAATTGCCCCTGCTCCTCTAACACCTGTAGGATGTCCTCAAACACAGGAAACACCTCCTCAGGAGCCACCGCATCCAGCAGGTTGCGGATCTGGTTGTCACTGGGTATCCGATGGACACCAAACAGGCTTTGGGCGTTACTTTTCCCTTTACTGCCCTCCATCATGCGCTGATAGGCCAGAA
>NZ_JACSWB010000194.1 GCF_016888135.1 Leptolyngbya sp. CCY15150 | reverse complement strand
AGGCGATCGCAGCCAGTTGCATCCGAATGAAGACGGTCTAGCTACAGAGAGAGCGATCGCTAGCAGGCAGAGGCAAGAGCAGGAGAGCAACGTCTGACATGGGCAAAAAGCCCTTAGTAGGCATTAGATAGTGTGGCGTAGAGGCTATTTGGGGTGGCAACAACTGTCACTGCTGTTGCCGCTTGAGTGAAGCCCCAGACCGTTTGGCAGGCTGTGGAGCATGTTGTCATGGGAGAGTAGCCGTTGAGCAGAACCTAGCCCCTATCCAGAAAAGTGTTTACTTATTTGTGAGCGATCGCATATACGCGTATATCTGACACGTATGCTCAAAGGTAAATATAGCGCCGGCAAGGCAGATCCATTGAAGAAGTAAGGCGTTGATGTGTCGATTGTTTTGAGGTAATTAATGGCGTGGTGCTAGGATGCCCAAAAAAACGATAGTGGGCTTGAGTTACTGTGGTGCATGAGGTTTTTGGTGGGTTTTCCAATAAGATAAAAGGTAGGCTGTAAGTGCAATAGTGCAAGATGCATAAGATAGTTAGGTAAGGTGTGTATATTAAAATAGGTAAGCAAGATACGTTAATGACGATAGTAGGATAAGGTAATGCATTTCTTTCTGTTGTCAAGTGCCATGCTATTTGTCATGAATCCGAGATTGTGCCACGATAAATGACATCAGAGAGCTGAGAAGCACTTATAGCAGTTGTTTCAGTTATACAATACTTATGTATTAGTCCTTAAAGAGAGCGATCGCAGCGAGAGCAGTTCAGAGTCTTAAAGAGTCTAAAAGCTATATAGAGCAAGGGTTTGGGGGATGATGACAAATACCGTGGCACGCCGATTGATGACAAATAGCGTGGCACACAAAATCGTCACCTAGAAGTGACTAAACCCTTGTCTAATAAGGCATTCCGTCTATGGGGAA
>NZ_JACSWB010000193.1 GCF_016888135.1 Leptolyngbya sp. CCY15150 | reverse complement strand
TCCGACCGCTTCTACGTCAAAGCCAGAAAAATCACGCTCAAGCTCGTGGAATGCCTCTTGCCTTGGAAAAATTTGCATAGTGAGGTGATTTAGTTAGCTCGCTTATTATAAGCCAGCAAATGAATCTTGGCAATCGCCTTGACAAAGTCCTTACCCCGAACTTATAGTTAGTTAGCGAGCTAACTAACTATAAGGCGATCGCCTTTGATGAGGCTCCATGAAATTGAAGATGAATCAGAGAAACTGGCTGTTAAGCCTGCACATTGCTACGGGTGGGTTATGGTTTGGCACAGCCCTATGCTCGGTTGCTCTGGCCTTGAGTATTGTCCTACTCGAACCTGAGGAAGCAATTCATGGCATCAACCTGGCGCGAAACATCCTGGGGCAGTACA
>NZ_JACSWB010000192.1 GCF_016888135.1 Leptolyngbya sp. CCY15150 | reverse complement strand
ATTGATGACAAATAGCGTGGCACACAAAATCGTCACCTAGAAGTGACTAAACCCTTGTCTAATAAGGCATTCCGTCTATGGGGAATTAATATATTCCAGACGAGTTGATGACAAATAGCGTGGCACTTCAGTCGCGTCCAAAAACTAGAGGTGCCCCGGTTTCAAGAAAAGCAGAAACCGTGCCACGCTATTTGTCATTAGAGCAGGAAGAAAGGTTGCGTGACTGGGGCTATAGCGATCGCATCATTTTGGGCCATGGCAACGATTCTGGACAAAAAGGGCCATTTGCTCTGAAACCCTTAGGAATTAAAGGTTCAAATTCTGAGACGATCTCGTCTCACGACCAATCTTCGATTCTATTTGCTTATCAGCTCAAATCTGCTAAGCTCCTCCAGAACTGTTTGAAGGAGCTTAACCTTGCCTAGCATCTCAGATACTGCTTACCCTCGCTTGAAGACTAATCCTACTGAGCGAGAGCTGGAGGCAATTTACACACCGACGGCTGATGAGATCAGTTTGTCCCAACAAACAACCAAGGGTAAGGTCGCTCATCTAGGGTTTCTCGTCTTGCTAAAAGCCTTTCAACGTCTAGGTTATCCTGTTCTGGTTGCCGATGTCCCTGCCGCCATTGTTCAACACATCGTGGTAACAAGCCAGCTCTCGGTGACGCGCGCCGATTTAGCTGGCTACGATGCCTCGGCAACCCGTAAGCGTCACCTCAAAATTATTCGCGATTTTTTGAACTTGCAGCCTTACAAGTCGGATGCTCAAGCCGTCGCCAAAGCGGCGATGGAATTTGCGGTCATGAGTAAACATGACTTGGTGGACTTGGTCAATATTGCCATTGAAGAACTCGTCCGCCAGCGCTACGAACTTCCTGGGTTCAACACACTCCTGAAGCTGGCCCGGAGAGTGCGTCATACGGCCAATCAAAATGTGTATCAAAAAGTTACCGATAGCCTCTCTACAGAGGACAGACACCAGATCGATGCGCTTTTGCAAGTGGATGACGAAGACAGCATCACTGACTGGAATCGGCTCAAACAAGACCCTGCCAGCCCCACCATCACTCATCTGCAAGAATTGAACCAGCGCTTGGAATGGCTAGCCTCTTTACAAGTAGAAACGTCCGTCTTGCCTGAAATCCCCGAAGTCAAGCTGCAATACTTTGCCGCCGAAGCACTGGCGCTCGATGCCGCTCGGATGAAGGCATTAGAGCCCAATAAGCGATACACCCTGGCTACCGTCCTGCTAAAAACTCGCTATGGCCAAACCTTGGATGACTTGGCGGAAATGTTTATTCGCCAAATCCAGCAGCTACATCAACGCGGCAAGGATGCCTTGGCAGAGTATCGTTTAGAGTCTCAAACTTTAACTGAACGCTTGCTGACCACATTGAAGGAACTGCTTCTAGCCTTTCAAACCGAGGGAACTATTGCTGAACGGTTTGAAGCCATGGCCGCTGTCATGGGCGAACAGGCTCCCTTGCTAGTGGAGCAATGCGAATCGATCCTGCAATACGAAGAACAGAACTACCTACCTTTCCTACAGACATTTTACAAAAGCCAGAGAGCAAGCCTGTTTAAGCTCATAGAGGTCTTGCCATTATGTAGCAGCACCCAAGACAGCAAGATGGAAGCGGCGATTCAGTTCATCACGCAACATCGACAAAGTCACGACACGTTTCTATCCGTTATGGACGTTAAAGACGCGGGAACCCCCGAAGAGAAACGCTCGCCTTTGCTTGATTTGAGTTGGGTTTCAGCCAAATGGTGGCCCCTGGTAACTGGACAGCCACGACGTTCTCCAGCACCTACGCAGGTTCACCGCCGACACTTCGAAGTCTGTCTTTTTTCTCAGCTCATGACTGAGTTGAGGTCTGGTGACCTCTGGATACAAGGGAGTCAGGAGTTTGCCAATTACTCGGAGCAACTGCTCGATTGGCCGACCTATCACCGCAAGCTGAAAGACTATGGTCTGCAAGTGAACCTACCGATGGAAACATCAGCACTTCTAGACTATGCCCAACAGTGGCTGACCGCTTGCGCTGATCAAACAGACCAGAATTTTCCGACTAATGCTGAAGTGGACTTCAAGCATAATCGCATTGTCATTCGGAGGCCGAAGAAACCACTCCCAAAAGGGCTAGCACAGCTCAAGACCTTGATTGAACGGCGACTGCCTCCTATCAACCTGCTGGACACCTTAGTTGACACTGAACTGTGGCTCAATTGGACACGCTTTTTCAAACCTCACTCAGGTCATGACACGAAGCTGGAGCAACCGGTTGCTCGGTACTTAGCCAGCACATTCTGTTACGGCTGTAACCTGGGGCCATCTCAAGCAGCTCGTTCGCTCCTCGACTTTGACCGTCGCCAGGTGGCGTATGTCCACCAACGACATATCGATATGGACAAGCTTCAACGAGCGAATGAGGCGATTATCAATGCCTACAACCAATTCGACTTACCTAAGCATTGGGGCGATGGCAAAAGTGCTTCCGTCGATGGCACCAAGTGGGATATTTACGAAAACAACCTGTTGGCGGAGTACCACATCCGCTACGGGGGCTATGGGGGTATCGCTTACTACCATGTCTCCGATACCTATATTGCCCTATTCAGTCACTTTATTCCTTGTGGTGTTTGGGAAGCCATTCACCTATTAGATGGCTTGCTCAACAACAAGTCGGCGATTCAACCCGATACGGTTCATGGTGATACCCAAGCCCAAAGCGCGACTGTCTTTGCCCTGGCCTACCTGCTGGGGATTCGCCTCATGCCCCGAATTCGCAACTGGAAAGATCTGACGCTCTACCGACCTGACAAGAAGGCTAAGTATCAGAATATTGATACGCTCTTTTCAAGCGTAGTCAACTGGGAACTGATTGAAACGTACCTGCCCGACATGTTACGGGTTGCTTTGTCGGTCAAAGAAGGTAAAATTCGAGCGGCCACAATTCTTCGCAAACTCGGAACCCAAAGCCGCAAGAACAAGCTCTATCAAGCGTTTCATGAACTCGGATGTGTCGTTCGCAGTGCCTTTATTCTGCAATACATCGACGATATCGATTTAAGAGCAACGATTCAGGCGGCCACCAACAAATCGGAAGCTTTCAACAAATTTGCCAAGTGGTTGTCCTTTGGTGGTAATGTCCTCGCAACCAACAATCGGGAAGAGCAACGGAAGTTAATCCGTTATAACCATTTGGTAGCCAACAGCCTCATCTTTCACAACGTCTTTGCACTCAGCCAGGTGCTTCAACAGTTGGTATCGGAAGGCCATGTTATTGAGCCCGAAGCGATCTCGGCCTTGAGTCCCTATTGGACGCATCACATTAATCGCTTTGGGACTTACCTGATGAACTTAGAGCGTCATCCACCGAGCATTGATTATCAAACACCGATCGTCTCCCCCACTGTGTTTTCCACGTAATTCATCAGTCTCATGCAAATCTCATATTCAAATCCTTACGGAGCAAGGGTTTTAGTTCAAATGGCCCTTTTTGTCCAGAATCGTTGCCATGGCCCTTCATGAGATTGAAGATGAATCAGAGAAACTGGCTGTTAAGCCTGCACATTGCTACGGGTGGGTTATGGTTTGGCACAGCTCTATGCTCGGTTGCTCTGGCCTTGAGTATTGTCCTACTCGAACCTGAGGAAGCAATTCATGGCATCAACCTGGCGCGAAACATCCTGGGGCAGTACA
>NZ_JACSWB010000191.1 GCF_016888135.1 Leptolyngbya sp. CCY15150 | reverse complement strand
TCTCTCTGACTCGGCGATTGTAGTCATGGATGAACATCCAGATCGCACCGATGTGATTTTCTAGCTTCTTGGAAAAAGACAGTGTCTTCCTCACCAGTCGAGAAATCCGCTGCCTTAACGTGTTGTTCAGTCGTTCGATGTAGCTCGTCAAGCCGCTATCTTTGTCAACAACAACGTGCCGCTTGCTCGCAATCACCTCGATGTAGGCCTCCCAATAGTCGGTGTAGACTTTGGCACACTGTCTGTACACCC
>NZ_JACSWB010000190.1 GCF_016888135.1 Leptolyngbya sp. CCY15150 | reverse complement strand
CTTGCTACGAAGCTGTGCCAAAAGCGGTAGACGTCGTCCCCAAAACCAAAGGCAAGCTGAACGTGCAGATGGATGAACTCTGGTCATTTGTCGACAACAAAGGCAACAAGCAGTGGGTCTGGCTGGCAATCGATGCAGATACCCGAGAGATCATCGGCTGTCCTATCGGCGACCGCTCCAGAGAATCGGCGATCGCCTTATGGCAGTCAATTCCTGGGGTGTACAGACAGTGTGCCAAAGTCTACACCGACTATTGGGAGGCCTACATCGAGGTGATTGCGAGCAAGCGGCA
>NZ_JACSWB010000189.1 GCF_016888135.1 Leptolyngbya sp. CCY15150 | reverse complement strand
CAAAACCATACAACCAAAGCCACTCCCGTTTCCAGTTGACGATGGCGGTCGGACAATCGCCAGCCTCGACCCAAATCCGCCGGATGATAGGACACAAGCCCATGCGATGCTCATCCTCACACCACACCTCGACGTCGGCGTCGGGATAGGTCTGCTGAAGGTGCTCGACGTTCTCCTGAAGTTTTTTTCTCCAAGCGTCCTGAGCGTCGAGGTCGGCGTCTTGATGCTGGGGCCTAGGTACCCGCAGACGCCATCCTAGCTGGCGCAGGTAGACCCAGCCTTGTTGGCGACTGATCGGTTGATCGAGGAGTTCAC
>NZ_JACSWB010000188.1 GCF_016888135.1 Leptolyngbya sp. CCY15150 | reverse complement strand
CGACTGATCGGTTGATCGAGGAGTTCACTCAGATAGTCAGCGACTTTGCGCCCATTCCATAATCCTCCGTCGGGAGCCTCCCCCCGCAGCACTTGCAACAGCAGGGCTTGTTGCTCCTCGCTCAGCAACGGGGGAGCCCCAGGATTCTCACGGCGACCATCGCCGAGACACTGCGGTCCATGGGCATTGTAGTCACGGACTAGTTCGTA
>NZ_JACSWB010000187.1 GCF_016888135.1 Leptolyngbya sp. CCY15150 | reverse complement strand
TAGACCTTATCGGAAATTGAGCTGATAGAATCGTTACTAGGAGCCTAGACTAGGGTGAGCCGATGAAAATGACCTACGCTGAGTTGCGGACAAAACCCCGGACCCTGTGCAGTTTGACTGGGCTAAGACTGCAAGAGTTTGAGGTCTTGTTGCCCAGCTTTGGTAATGCTTGGGACAGCTTCATTCAAGACACCTTTCAGCGCAAAGACCGGCAGCGAGCCATGGGGGCAGGTCGCAAAGCGCACCTGAGCGACCTGGAGGATAAGCTCCTGTTCATCCTGGTGTACGTTCGCCTTTACCCGACCCAGGACGTTCAAGGTTTTCTTTTTGGCATGAGCCAAGCACAAGCTAATCAATGGATTCATCGCTTAACTCGCGTCTTGAACCAAGCCTTAGGGTATGAACAGCAACTCCC
>NZ_JACSWB010000186.1 GCF_016888135.1 Leptolyngbya sp. CCY15150 | reverse complement strand
GCCCACTCCATGAGGTGATCTTCAAGGGAGACATCGCGAGGCCAGCGGCGCAATAGCGCCACAAACTCCTCGCCATCCTGCGCCAAGACCGGCTCGACACAGCTCTCCTTGTTGCGGAAGTACCGCCAGAGAGTACGTACAGAGAGACCCACTGCAGCGGCGATTTGCTCGCCGGTCGTGGCAGCGACGCCTTGCTCCCAGAACAAACGCGCCGCCTCCCGCGAAATCTCCAGACGTATCCGCTGCTGCCGCTGCTCACTCATCCTCCCTGGCTTGCGCTCG
>NZ_JACSWB010000185.1 GCF_016888135.1 Leptolyngbya sp. CCY15150 | reverse complement strand
CTAGGGCGTGTTTTAAAACCTTTTGGCATACTGGTAAGTAGTGTAGCTACCTGATAGATGTCCATGACTAACCAATCCCTCAGAACTATCCGCCGAGGAGACATGAGCAACCAGCAGTGGGAGCGGATCACGCCCTTGCTACCGCCTCAAAAACCTCATACCGGGTGCCCGGCTAAAGATCATCGCATGATCGTCAATGGCATCCTGTGGATTCTGCGAACGGGTGCCCCATGGCGAGACTTACCGGAACGTTATGGACCATGGTCAACGGTTTCAGGACGGTTTTACCATTGGCGCAAAACGGGGCGGTGGCAGCAGGTGTTTGAGGCCCTCCAGGAAGAGGCAGATGCCGAAGGTCAGATTAATTGGGAGATCCATTTTGTCGATGGAAGTGTCATCCGTGCTCATCAACATGCGGCAGGGTCAAAAAGGGGGACTTAACGTCAGACTTGGAGCGTTCTGATCTTAAACAGGTGCAAGCAAGAGAGGCCTTAGGGCGCTCCCAGGGAGGATTTAGCACCAAAATACATTTGCGTTGTGATGGCAATGGCTTACCCATCACTTTTGTACTGACAGCGGGCGAACGCCACGAAACGGTCGTATTTGAGCAACTGATGGAGCAAGGAGCGGTAAAACGTTCTGGCGCAGGACGACCCCGCCTGTGTCCGAAGCGAGTGAGTGGTGACAAAGGCTATAGCAGTGGCGCTATTCGTCGCTATCTGCGACGACGAGGGATTTGCTTCACCATTCCGCGAAAGGGGAATGAACGGCGACGGGGTAAGTTTGACAAGATTCTGTACCGTGAGCGCAACCGGATTGAACGCTGCTTCAATCGCCTCAAGCAATTTCGTCGCATTGCAACCCGCTACGAGAAGAAGGCTGAGAACTACCTCGCCATGCTGACTCTAGCTTCTATCATGCTGTGGCTATAGTTTTAAAACAGAGCCTAG
>NZ_JACSWB010000184.1 GCF_016888135.1 Leptolyngbya sp. CCY15150 | reverse complement strand
TGGGCTCTTCCCAGCTTTTGGTGATGCTTAATGCCGTTCCTCTGGGTTTGTTCTACACCGCCATGATGAATCGCTTGGCGAGGAGATCCAAGCCAGCTCGACCATACATTTGGCGTTTCAGCATTTTGAGTCGATTGTTCAGCCCCTCAACAGGTCCATTGCTAACGGCTGTGGTCAAACTGGCTTTGACCGCCTCATAATCGTCAAACAACCCGTTGGCGAAGGACTGAAAGGGTTTGAAAGCACTGGATATCGCTTGTTTTAGCCAGTCATCCAGACCCTCAGCTTGGGGCTTGCGGAGTAAGCCTAAAAACTCATCGGCGAGGGTAGCCACCTTGGCCAAGTCTGGATGCTGGGCCAGGCGTTGCAAGAGTTCTGTATCTTCAGCGGCTCGATTTTTGGGCTGCAGCACCATCAAATAGGCCATCCGTCGGGGAGTGAGTGGAGGGCGTTGGGGGTCAATCACCTGAGGCAACGGCGAAACCGGTTTGATTCGGACTGGGGGTAGACCCTGGGCTGCTCGGAGACCTTTGATGTAACGCTGCAGGGTTCGTTCACTGCCGGTAAACCCTTGCACTTGCAAGAAGACCATCAGGTCATGAGGTTGCCGAATTCCATCATTCCACCATTCCAGAACCTGAGGCTTGTACGGGTCGAGGATGCCCTGACCAAAGGTGCTCCGTCGAGGTGGGGAGTCTGGGAAATCTGGTTGACAGAGATACCGTTGGACGGTGCGGGGGCTCAACCCAACGGCTTGGGCAATCGCGACCTGTGACCAGCTTTGCGCATGGAGCGCTTTTATCGTTTTCTGATGCTCAATCCGCTGTTGATGGGCATCCTGGGTCTGTTGTGCCGCCTTCACCGTTGCTGTCGGTTGAGGCGTAGCCACAACGGTGTTGGGACAGCGATGGGCAACCGTCTGGTGCTGGGCTTGCTCCATCGCTTTGAGGTCAGTGGCATAGCCCTTTAACGTACTTTCTAACGTTTCACTCAAGTTCTGAACCAGGTGAAATCGGTCGGCGACCTGAATCGCCTGGGGAGCCCCCTCCGTCATCGCCCGTTTGTAGGTTTTGGAACGGTCTCGCGACAAGATTTCGATGCCAGGATGTGCCCGGAGCCAATCGGCCAAGGTTGCCGCCTGACGATCGGGCAGCAGCGCGATGGGAGCATGGTGGTCTAAATCCACCAGGATGGTGCCATAGGTATGACCTTTGCGGAAGGCAAAATCGTCAACCCCGAGCACCTTGGGCACTTCAAACTCAGGTAAGGGAAGCTGTTGCAGTTGATTCAACACCGTACTGCCACAACCAACATAGTCGAGCTGAGCCCCCAAACGAGCCCCGGCAGCTCCGCCTAAGGCCAGGCCAATCTTTTGCATCCGATGCACCAGTCGGACCGTTTTTCTGGCCCAGGGAGCCGCAACCCCCGGAAAGCGTTCCGTAAAAATGCGGCGCTCGCACTCTCGATTGACACAGAAAAACTTACTGACGTGAATGAGCAACGTCAGATGGACGTCGACACAGGGAAGGTCGACCAGTGTTCGGTTGTAGTGGCTGTGCATCCGCTCCGTCAACCATCCACATAATGGGCATTGGACTGTGGTTTGGATGGAGGAGGCATGAAGGGTGAGGTGCTTAGCCTCGCGATCTAATTCATACTGATCTAAACGGAGCACACTCGCACTGGGCAGGAGAAACTGAAGTGATTCCATGGGTAGAGCACCTCAAGGGAGCTACCTTTTTATTCTCTCAAAATTTTGAGTGTCACCAAAAGTTGGGAAGAGCC
>NZ_JACSWB010000183.1 GCF_016888135.1 Leptolyngbya sp. CCY15150 | reverse complement strand
TTTTTGAGCCTACAAACGTTTCCAACTCGTCAAGCTCTCCAACCTCTGGGATGGTGTCAGGGTCGTAGGCATCAGGAAGTCGTTCTGCGACCTGTTTGACCCACGTGATCACAGTTGTATGATGAACGCCTTTGACCCGTTCGATAGCTCGAAACCCAGAGCCGTTGACATACATCTTGAGACACTCGCGCCTCACCTCATCGGAGTAGCCTCGGTGAGATTCATACGTATCAATGAACTGACGACCGCAAGCAACGCAGATGTGATTTTG
>NZ_JACSWB010000182.1 GCF_016888135.1 Leptolyngbya sp. CCY15150 | reverse complement strand
CAGCAATTCTCAGTATGACAAAAGGCTGTTCAAGTCCTGGGAATGGCAGTAGTGTAGTGATATCTGAGAGCGCCAAGAGAGCCAGAGTCGTTGAAAGAGCGGGGATTGTTCGACACCATAGTCGGTTCATTTCGCCAGCGTTTGTCGTCGCTACCGGACAAACGCACGGGCAAGAACACCCGCTATGGGATGGACGATGCCGC
>NZ_JACSWB010000181.1 GCF_016888135.1 Leptolyngbya sp. CCY15150 | reverse complement strand
TGTTCGACACCATAGTCGGTTCATTTCGCCAGCGTTTGTCGTCGCTACCGGACAAACGCACGGGCAAGAACACCCGCTATGGGATGGACGATGCCGCCTTGAGCGCATTCAGTGTGTTCTTCACCCAAACCCCGTCGTTTCTGGCCTATCAGCGCATGATGGAGGGCAGTAAAGGGAAAAGTAACGCCCAAAGCCTGTTTGGTGTCCATCGGATACCCAGTGACAACCAGATCCG
>NZ_JACSWB010000180.1 GCF_016888135.1 Leptolyngbya sp. CCY15150 | reverse complement strand
ACGCTTAGCGGCAACCGCCACCAGGGTGACCTGAGTGAGTTTATAGCCGGTGAGGGTGTCCTGAAAGCGCATCAGCGCTGAGATGGCATCGGGTTTACAAGCAAAGATCTGGCGGCACATCTGCCGCACCTGCTGTTGCAGCCCTTTTTTCTCCTTGTCGAGGGATTTTAGCCAATCGTCCGACTCACTGCGGTGAGGGCTTTCCACCAGCACCCAGCGCTGCTCCACCCCGCCGTAGGTCTGTCGTTGCTCCCACAGTCGATAGCCTTCCAGTGTACAGGGCATCTCAATCAACGACTCAAGG
>NZ_JACSWB010000179.1 GCF_016888135.1 Leptolyngbya sp. CCY15150 | reverse complement strand
ATCTCAACTTATCAAGTAATTTAATGAATGTCTTCTTTTCTGTAGACGAGAGGTTTGCCATTAATCCCTTAGTACGGCAAAAATGGTCGGGTAGAACTCTCTCAACCAACTTTTTTCCCTGTTCTGTGAGGGTGATCGTCAACATTCGTCGGTCATTTGAGTGGGCTTGACGTGCAACCAACCCTTCTCGCTCCAATCTATCGAGCAAGCCTGTAATTGTGGCACGAGTTACATTGGCACGATTGGCAAACTCAGAGGGTGACAAGTCTCGCTTTGCAGT
>NZ_JACSWB010000178.1 GCF_016888135.1 Leptolyngbya sp. CCY15150 | reverse complement strand
TCCATCGCATAGATCCATCGTTGACCATAGAGCCCCAGACTAAAATCACTCTGGCGAGGCGTCTTATCGTGGTGCTCTTGGATACGTCCTACATACTGATCCACCCTGAGGTGTTTCATCTGCTGCCCGTGCATCGTTGCCCAACTGTAGGCCAAGGCAATCAGCAACACTAACGCCAAAAATCGAGTGTCATTAACCTTGGCATCCTCTAGGTGATACCCCCCGGTCTTGCAATCTTTGAAGAGCTGTTCAATGCCCCAACGGCAACGATAGACCGCTAGTAAAGGTTTTACAGATATGGGATTTCGTTCACCACATTCGACCGCGGCGACGGCTTTTTGGCGTCAATCAAGACTATAGGGAGCGGGCATCAGAGAGGTTCAGTAATGACTTTTCTAGTATGTCCTAACTAGTCTTGGCTCTGCTACACAAGGCTTTTAGGCAAGGGCTTTCAGACTCATACCAACTCTATACCAGTTTTCAGTCTGCTGATTTCTACCTGTCCAGAAGGCTGTCGCTCTATCATGGCCCAGCGATTATGGTTCTCATGG
>NZ_JACSWB010000177.1 GCF_016888135.1 Leptolyngbya sp. CCY15150 | reverse complement strand
GAGAGTCCGATAGCCCGTGGCGGGATTACAAAGCGGTGAGGGTGCAAGGGATCTACTACAACGCCTTCTTCCAGGACAATGACAGCTTGATTGATTATCTCAGCGCTCAACGCTTGCTTTCACCACTGGTCTGTTTGGGAGATGGTCATCCTGGGGTATGGAACCTGTTTAGGGAGCTCACGACCGTGGAGACCCGTTGGGAGATTCTCGATTGGTATCACCTTAAAGAGAACCTCTACAAGGTGGGCGGGTCGCTCAAGCGGCTAGCGGCGGCGGAAGCTCTGCTTTGGCAAGGACAGGTAGAGGCTGCCAAGGCTCTCTTTGCGGACTGTCGGCGCAAGCAAGCCCGTAACTTTGAAGCCTATCTAAGCAAGCATCAAGCTCGCATCGTCAACTATGAGTTCTACCAGACCGAGCAGCTCTGCTCCATTGGTTCAGGAGCTGTCGAATCCGCTGTCAAACAGATTGGGCGACGCCTGCAAATTTCCGGAGCCCGCTGGAATACGGCCTCTGTCAATGCGATGTTGAGTTTGCGTTGTGCCTACCTCAATGGGCAGCTTGCCTGTTGACTATTTTGTCGAAAGTGGGATGCTCCC
>NZ_JACSWB010000176.1 GCF_016888135.1 Leptolyngbya sp. CCY15150 | reverse complement strand
TTGACCGTTTCGGTTTTTCAGTGAGCAGTGCCGGGGATGTCAATGGCGATGGCGTCGATGACCTGATCATTGGCGCACCCAGTGCCGACCCCAACGGCTTCTCTTCAGGCTCCAGCTATGTGGTATTTGGTGGTGGTGATTTTAGTATTCCCCTCAATCTTTCCAGCCTCGATGGCAGCAATGGCTTTCGCATCGATGGCGCAGCAGAATCTGACAATTCCGGTTGGTCGGTGAGCAGTGCAGGGGATGTCAATGGCGATGGCTTTGATGACCTGATCATTGGGGCAAGAGATGCCGACCCAAATGGCAACAACGCTTCAGGCTCCAGCTATGTGGTGTTTGGCAGTGGGAGTGTGTCTAGTGGCACCCTCAATCTCTCCACTCTTAATGGTCTTAATGGCTTTCGCATTGATGGGGTAGCCGCACGTGACTATTCCGGTTATTCGGTGAGCAGTGCTGGGGATATCAATGGCGATGGCTTCGATGACCTGATCATTGGGGCACTCGGTGCTGATCCCAACGGCTCTTTTTCAAGCTCTAGCTATGTGGTGTTTGGCAGTGAGGGAGGGTTTAGTAGCACCCTCAATCTATCCAGCCTTAATGGTAGCAATGGCTTTCGCATGGATGGCTTAGCCGCAGATGACCGTTCCGGTACTTCGGTGAGCAGTGCTGGAGATATCAATGGCGATGGCTTCGATGACCTGATCATTGGGGCATGGGGTGCCGATCCCAACGGCTCCTATTCAGGCTCTAGCTATGTGGTGTTTGGCAGTGGGAATGAGTTTAGTAGCTCTCTCAATCTCTCTAGCCTCGATGGCAGCAATGGCTTTCGCATTGATGGGGTAGCCGCCTATGACCGTTCCGGTTATTCAGTGAGCAGTGCCGGGGATATCAATGGCGATGGCATTGATGACCTGATTATTGGGGCATGGGGTGCCGATCCCAACGGCTCCTATTCAGGCTCTAGCTATGTGGTGTTTGGGCGTGTTAATCAAGCACCCATGATTGTGACCAATAGTGCGGTGAATGTGCCGGAAAACACAACGCTGGTGGTTGATATTGAAGCCACAGACGATAGCAGTAGTGAGGGCAATGGCCTGACCTACGGCCTCAGTGGTGGGGAAGACCAAGGGTTGTTTACGATTGATGTCACCACGGGTGAGTTGTCCTTCCTCTCCGCCCCAGACTTTGAAAATCCGTTGGATGTAGGCGGCGACAATGGCTATGCCGTCGAGGTAACGGTTACCGATGCGGGTGGTTTAAGCACCGCACAACTGTTTAACATCAACGTCACCGATGTCAACGAAGCGCCTACGATTGTGACCAATGGCGCGGTGAATGCGCCAGAGAACACCACACTGGTAGTTGATATCGAAGCCA
>NZ_JACSWB010000175.1 GCF_016888135.1 Leptolyngbya sp. CCY15150 | reverse complement strand
TAGCACTCAAACCCCATAAACGGCTCTATTTTCAGCGTGGGTTTCATGCGCTATCCCTGTTGCAGCAAGACTTCTAGGGACGTTGTCACCCGTTCAGTCGGGGATCTTGGCCCCAGTTTAAGAAACATCGGGGATCTTGGCCCCCAGTTTGAGAAACAGGGGATCTTGGGCTCAGGTCTGTCACTTAACCGCCAATTTGAGACATGGTGCGGCTATAGCGGCCGGTGGTGCCCGATTCCCGTTGCTTGTAGTTAATCTCGGGTTTGTAGTCCACCAGGGCCTGCACCTGATCCCGCAGATGCGCTAGGGGAACGCCTTCACGGAGAGCAGTGCGTAGGTCAAGCTGCCCGGTTTCATTCAGCAAACAGGGGCGCAGCCAGCCGTCGGCCGAGAGGCGCATGCGATTGCAGCGATCGCAAAAGCATTCCGACATTTGGCTAATAAACCCTAGCGTGCCCTTGGCTCCAGGAATTTGGAAGATATCTGCCGGGCCATTGCCTCGCACTGCGCCATCGGTTAATCCCCAGCGATCGCGGATGCGCTGCCGTAGTTCTTCGGAAGCCACCCAGCCTCGGTGTTGAAACAGATCGCCGTTGCCGATGGGCATAAATTCAATAAACCGTACGTGCCAGTCCCGATCGATGCTGAGGGCTGCTAAGTCCAGCACTTCATGGTCATTGAGTCCTGGAATCACCACCACGTTCAGCTTGAGGGGGCTAAAGCCCACCCGATGGGCCGCCAAGATGCCATCCCACACCTGCTGCCAGCGCGATCGCCCCCGGTTACCAATAATCTGATCAAAAATCTCCGGCGTCAGGGAATCGAGGCTAATGTTTACCCGGCGCAATCCCGCCTGGTAGAGATCCTCGGCCAAGTCGGCCAGCAGAAAGGCGTTGGTGGTCAGGGCCAGATCTTGGGTGTCGGGCAGGGAGGCGATCGCCCCCACCAGATCCACCACCCCCGGTCGCAGCAGCGGTTCGCCGCCCGTCAGCCGAAAGCGGGTGAAGCCAGCGGGGATAAACACCTGGGTCAGCAGCGTCATCAGTTCATCGTTGGTCAGCACATCTTGCTGTAGCGCATACTGCAGGTCTTCGCCCTCGGGCATACAGTATTGACAGCGGAAATTGCACCGGTCAATCAGACTAATGCGCAAATAATCAATCACGGGACTCATGGGCAATACTCGTGCATAGAACTCAGGCGATCGCCCTTCCCTCACGGGAAATCTCAACGGCGACATCCAGACCTTAGCGCCTTGGACTGTTTTGATGCTAGCGGATTCACGGACGGATCACACGCCCAAGGGCTGATATAGAGCCTGTCTGGGGCAGTTGATGGGCTAATCTCTATCACCGTAGCGCTTCTGCGTTTTCTACGGGCCTGCCCATAGTGGCGGGGGCATGACCTGATGGCCAAGCCTCAGAATTTCCACGGAGAGATGTCGGCATGGTTCACAAGAGCCCGAAGTCGTGAACTCTCATGATCGTAGGATTACGTATATAGCGCCTAAAATGAGTAACTAATAATACTTTGTATGCCCGTAGAATCGATGGAGTAATGCTGCCGTAGCTGCCTCAATTTTAAGGAGGGGACAGGGGCGATCGCCCCTCATACGGATCCTGAAGAAATTCGGTAGAGTGGAGCTACGGAATACGGAGCAACGGATTGCAACCTTAGAGTACAGAGCGCGTTTAGCCTAGACAGGTTGAATGCGTTCGTTTCGCTGTGACGAATATCACAGGTTCTTTGTATAGAGATCACAAAGATTTGGTATAAAATTGGGCACACTATAAAGGAACGGTGAAGCCCCTCCGCTTCAGTTGTGTCTACCGCTGTGAGTGACCTATGCAAAGTCAGCTGAGTCTACCCGTTTCCTCCCTTGAGGACGTCATCCGTCGCATCTTTGAAACCCATCGCATTACCCGAGCCGATCAAGAGCAGCTCATGGCCTTGATGTTGTCGAAGTCGGCGCTGAGCGATATTGACAAGAACCACGTCAACCGCATTTTTGATGGACTAAGTAGTGGGCTAGTGCGTGTGATTGACTGAGCCAGCGGCTCGGTCAGCGCCTGAGTTAAGTCGATGGACTTAACTCAATGAACTTAATTCAATGAAGCTGAGTTGCCAGGTTTCGATGCCGCCCAACCCTCTTCATATCGCTCAACCCTCTTGGTATAGGGATTTGAGCATGAAGCAGAGCTGAAATGCTTCAATGGTTACGCCCTCCTGCTTAGCTAGGTATCTGCTCTGTAGACGGCTTGTCCGTCAGATGTCAAACCTTGAGATGATTGGGGCGATCGCCCAAAAATATCCAGTTGTTCAATCGGGGTCGCTTCTTTAACCCGACGACGCTTCCGAGGTTCCGGCGCGTCGGTTCCCTGGCGCAGACCCACGGCAATGTGGGAATGCTGTTCGATCTGCGCCATGACTTGTTTTGCCCGTTGAATCACCGACGGGGGCAGCCCCGCCAAGCGTCCCGCCTCGATGCCGTAGGAGCGATCGGCTCCGCCGGGGCGCACCTGGTGCAGAAAAATGATCTGATCCGGCATTTCCTTCACCGTCACCTGGTAGTTGGCTACGTTGGGCTGTAAAGATGCCAGTTCGTTGAGTTCGTGGTAGTGGGTGGCGAAGATGGTGCGGGACTGCAGCTCGGCGGCTAGGTGTTCGGCCACGGCCCAGGCAATGGACAACCCATCAAAGGTGGCCGTACCTCGGCCAATTTCATCCAGCAGCACCAAGGATCGCGGCGTGGCGTGGTTCAAGATATTGGCGGTTTCGTTCATTTCTACCATAAAGGTCGATTGCCCCGTGGCCAGGTCATCCACCGCCCCCACGCGGGTGAAGATGCGATCGCAAATGCCTAAACTCGCTGTCCGGGCCGGCACGAAGCTACCCACCTGGGCCATGAGCTGGATTAAACCGACCTGCCGTAGATAACAGCTTTTGCCGCTGGCATTGGGGCCGGTGAGGATAATTAAATCTGGGGCGATCGCCTCTGTGGGCAAGGATGCATCAGCCGGGCGATCGCTGCCTAGGTGGCTGGAATTGGGCACGAAAAATCCCGCCGGGAGCGACTGTTCCACCACGGGATGGCGACCGTCCTCGACGTAAATAATCCGATCCTCGCGAATCTCCGGGCAGCAATAGCCTTGATATACCGCCACATCCGCCAGACCCACCAAAGCATCCACCGCCGCGATCGCTTGGGCCACGGCACGAATCGCCTCTGCCTCCGCCGCCACCTGCTGGCGCAGTTCCACAAACACCTCATACTCCAAGCGGTTCAGGTCATCTCGGGCGTTAAAGATCCGCGATTCCCGCTCCTTGAGTTCCAGGGTGACGTAGCGCTCTTCGTTGGTGAGGGTCTGCTTGCGAATGTAGTCATCGGGGGCCTGGTCTGCCTTGGATCGCGATAGACCCAGGTAGTAGCCAAAGGTTTTGTTGAACCCCACCTTCAAATTCGAGATGCCCGTACGCTGCCGTTCGGTGACCTCAAGCTGGGCAATCCACTGCTGATCGGCCTCCACCTGCTGTCGCAAGCTATCCAGCCGCGCGTCGATGCCCGGACGAATGAGGTTGCCCTCGGTGAGAGACAGGGGCGGATTGTCTTGCAGGTGCGATCGCAAGATCTGACCCAACTGGTCTAACTGGGGCGGCACCTGCTGCAGCGCTGTTAGATATGACGACTTGGCCGATGCCACCACCGCGGCCAGATCCGGCAGCTTTTCCAAGGATTCTGCCAAGGCCACCAAGTCCCGCGCGTTGGCCGTTCCCGACCCGGCTCGGCCAGTGAGCCGTTCAATATCGTAGATTTGCTTCAGCAGCACCTGCAGGGTTTGCCGCAAACTGCCGCGATCGCACAGTTCTTGAATCGTGGCTTGGCGATCGCGAATGGCCGTCCCATCCAGCAGCGGTTGCAGCAGCCAGCGGCGCAGCAGTCGCCCGCCCATGGAGGTCACCGTGCGGTCTAGGGCCCAGAGCAGGGAGCCGGTATAGGTGCCGTCCCGCGCCGTTTGGGTAATTTCCAAATTGCGACGAGTTTGATGATCCAGCACCAAAAATTCCGTCAGCGCATAGGTACAAAGCGGCTGTAAAAGTAACGGATTCTCCTTCTGGGTATCTTCTAAATAGTGCAGCAGACCGCCCGCCGCCCGTACCGCAAGGGGAAGATGGTTACAGCCCAGCCCTTCCAGCGATCGCAGGCGAAAGGTTTGCAGCAGCCGTTGGCGGGCCTCCTGGGTTTCAAACGCCAGTTGCGATCGCAGGGTATAGCAAAACTGCCGGGGTAGACAGTCGGGTAAGTGGGGCGATGATTGTCCCGGTCGCAGCAGGCCGCCTAGATCGGGCGCATTGGTGGGCACCAGCACCTCGGAGGGCTGCAGCCGCATGAGTTCCTGAGCTAACTGATCTAAGTCCTGGGACTGGGTGGTGAGAAATTCTCCGGTAGACACATCGGCGTAGGCCAGCCCCCAGTGATTGCCCGCGATCACCACTGCCGCCAGGAAATTATTCTGCCGCGCCGTCAGCATGCCCTCTTCCAGCAGCGTCCCCGGCGTAATCACCCGAGTCACTTCCCGTTTCACCAACCCCTGGGCCAGGGCCGGATCTTCGACTTGATCACAGATGGCGATCGCAAACCCTTTTTCCACCAACTGGGTGCAGTAGCGTTCGAGGGCATGGTAGGGAATGCCGGCCAGGGGAATCCGTCCCACATCCTTCCCGGCATCTTTGCTGGTGAGCACCAGTTCTAGCGCTCGGGCAATGGTGATCGCATCTTGGAAAAAGGTTTCAAAAAAATCCCCCACCCGATACATCAGCAGCGCATGGGGATACTGATCCTTGGTTTCCGCATACTGACGGAACATCGGCGTAAACAACTCCCGGTCTACCTGCCGATAGTCGCTATAGCGCACCGTATGTTTGAGCAACCGCTCTGGCAAGTCCACCGCTTGCTCTGGGGGCAGGTTTGGGAGAGGCTCGCTGGGTAGCTCTGGACTCGATGGGGGGAACGGCTCACTCATGCGACGAATACCTGAAAATGCTCACAACCCTGATTGCTGGGTCTACTTAACAGCTTAAAGCAGCCCGGGGTCGGCGGGGGGCGTTTCCAAGTATTCCAGGAAACCCGCAGTTGCACAGTACCGCTTCGGGGCCGCTGTCTAGTAGGATTTACCCATTAGTTGTTCTATGGTTAGGCATTGCGCAATACGTTCCTCGTGGGAGGGGGTTGCTTAGCATGAATAGAGCTATGTTCTCTTCCAAACACCGCGCGTTGATGGTGACCGGGCAAGAGTTCACCGGAGCTATGCGGATTCTTCTCCTTTCGCTCTGGAAAGTAACGATAACAGAGCCGCTGCTTTCCTAGCACCATCGTGGCGATCGCAAGTTTAGATGGGGGATTGAGTCCCTAGGGGGCGATCGCCTGTTGTCTAGTAGTCTTTTCAACCGTTGCGTTGAGGTTGCGAATCTCGAATGTCCACTGCCAATCGCTGGAAAAAAGCGCTGACCATGCTTCAGCAAGAATCCCGTTCCCGTACTCCGCATCGGGTTAGTCGGTGGTTCCAGTGGCTGGCTCCCGGTCTCTTCGTCAAGCGTTGGCTGATGTTGAGTGTGGCGGGGGTGCTGCTAGCGGCCTTGGGCATTGCCATCTGGACGAAACGCACGCCGGTGTTTTACATCACCCGGTTCATTGGCGATGCCCTGGATTTCATTACCGACTGGGTGCCTAGCTACATCAGTGGCCCCATGGTGATCTTGATTGGGGTTTTACTGGTCTTTTTGGGGCAAATGCGAACCCTGGGGGCGATCACCGAAGTGCTGATGCCCAATGGGGATGAAGAACTAATTGAGGTGCTCACGGCCCATCGGCGTTTACAGCGCGGCCCCAAAATTGTGGTGTTGGGCGGCGGCACGGGATTGTCCAACCTCCTGCGGGGGCTGAAGATTTACAGCGCTAATATTACGGCCATTGTCACCGTGGCGGATGATGGTGGTTCCTCTGGTCGGCTGCGGCGGGAGATTGGCGTGTTGCCGCCGGGGGATATTCGCAATTGTTTGGCGGCCCTGGCTGATGAGGAAAAGTTGCTGACCGAGCTATTCCAATATCGCTTTCGGGCTGGGGATGGGCTGGTGGGCCATAGTTTTGGCAACCTGTTTCTCACGGCCATGAGCGAGGTGACCGGAGATTTAGAGCAGGCCGTGGCGGCCAGTTCAAAGGTTCTGGCGGTGCGGGGGCAGGTGTTGCCCGCCACCCTCAGTGATGTGGAGCTTTGGGCAGAATTTGCCGATGGTCGCATCATCAAAGGGGAATCCAATATTCCCGAAGCCGACGGTAAGATTATCCGCGTGGGCTGTATTCCCGAGAATCCGCCTGCCCTGCCCCGAGCCCTGCAGGCTATTCGTGAAGCCGACTACGTGATTATTGGGCCGGGTAGCCTCTATACCAGCGTGATTCCCAACCTGCTGGTGCCCGACATTCGGGAGGCGATCGCTTCCCTGACGGTGCCGCGTATTTATGTGTGCAATATCATGACCCAGGCGGGTGAGACCGAGGGCTATACCGTGGCGGATCATATTCGCGCTATCGATCAGTTGTGCGATCGCCCCTTGTTTGATGCCGTTTTGGTGCATCGCAAAACACCGTCCGCCGAAGCGATGATTCACTATGCCCAAGAGCGATCGCATCCTGTGTACTTCGATCGGGAAGAGGTGATTCACCTAGGACGGCGGGTGGTGATGGCCAATGTGATGGCCGAGAATCCTCAAACCCATCGGATTACCCATGATAGCGATCGCCTTGCCCGTGTCTTACTGCGCTGGTATGGTCGGATGCAATGATGGTCAAGATCCATAGGCTTAGAGCAGGCGCTGGATCGAGACACCGTGACGGCGTTAGTCCTGCGTCAAAACTTCGGTATGCCCCTGATGCCTTCCCTGATGTTTGAGGAGTATCTGCGTGAGTTTGCCTCCCCATTCGCAATTACCCCATCAATTACCCGATCTGCACCTGTCTCAGCACCTGATTGTCTTCACGCGCTACCCCGTGCCCGGTACGACGAAGACCCGCCTGATAACGGCTCTGGGGGCTGAGGCGGCGGCCGATCTGCAGCGGCAGATGACCGAGCATACCCTACGGCAGGTGGCTCGCTGGCAAACTCGTTATGGTGTTCCCTTACTCCACAGAACCGTTGATGTGCGCTTTAGCGGGGGCGATCGCTCTCAGATGGAAGCGTGGCTGGGAGCGAGCTGGCGGTATACCTCCCAGGGCGAGGGGGATTTGGGCGATCGCCTGCAGCGGGCTTTTGCCGATTCGTTTGCTGCGGGAGCCGATCAGGTGGTGGCCATGGGCATTGACTGTCCTCAGTTGACGGCCCAGCAGTTGGAGCAGGCTATGCAGGCCTTGGCGGATCACGATCTGGTGCTGGGCCCGGCAACCGATGGTGGCTACTACCTCTTGGGTTTACGGCGTCCTTGCCCGGAGGTCTTTCAGGAGATTGCCTGGAGTACCGACAAGGTTTTGCAGCAAACGTTGGCCATTGCCCAGGGGCAGAACCTGCGGGTGGCCACCCTCGCACCCCTGAGTGATATTGACTATCCCGAGGATTTGCCCACTTGGTATGCGGTGCGCGATCGCTCGGAGCCTGCTAAGACAAAGACGCTATCGGTGATTATCCCGGCCTTAAATGAGGCGGCAACGTTGCCATCTGTCCTGCAAGCGGTGCAGTCGGGGGACGTGGTGGAGGTGATTGTGGTGGATGGCGGCAGTCAGGATGACACCCTAGCGATCGCTCGCCAGCAGGGGGCCATTGCTCTGCAGTCTGACCCCGGTCGGGCGCGGCAAATGAATCAAGGAGCCCGTCTGGCTACGGGAGATGTGCTGCTCTTTCTCCACGCCGATACCCACTTGCCGCCGCAGTTTGACGCCGAAATCCGCCACATGCTCAGCGATCCTACCATTGCTGCGGGAGCCTTTACCTTGGCGATCGATGCACCGGGAGCGGCCCTGCGCTGGGTGGAGCGGGGGGTGCGTTGGCGATCGCGGCGGGGCTTGCCCTATGGTGATCAGGGACTGTTCCTGCGCGCCGAGACCTTCCAACAGGTGGGCGGTTTTCCCGATCTGCCGCTGCTGGAAGATGTGGCTCTGGTGCGCCGGCTGCGATTGCTGGGTCGAATCGCGATCGCTCCCCAATCTGTCCTCACCTCCGGGCGGCGCTGGCAACGGCTAGGCGTGGTGCGCACGACGGTGTTGAACCAGGTGATTGTGCTGGGGTACATGGCCGGTATCTCCCCCGATCGCCTGGCCCGCTGGTATCGAGGTCGTGGCCGATCTCAATCGAACTAGCGGTGCTGGGCTAAACGTTTTGGACTCTATAAACTCTCGTCCTCTAGCACCGCTGTGAGAATCGAGAGGGCCACCAGGGGAGCGGTGATTGCCCGCAAAATATGCCGCCCTAGGGACACCGGTTGGTAGCCGCAGGCGATCGCTTCCTGTACTTCTGCCTCGCTCCAGCCGCCTTCGGGGCCCACGGCGATCGCCACATCCTGTAGGTTCTTGCAATCCCGCTGAGCCACCGATAGTAAAGAAGGGCGATCGCCCCGTGCGGTGCAGATATAGCGATGGCTGGCTGTGGTTGCCCCTAGAGCCGCGATCGCCCCTTGGGGATCCATGACCATGGGAATGTGCTGCCGCTCCGACTGCTCCGCTGCTTCTTGGACAATCCGCTGCCAGCGATCGAGCTTTTGGGCGCTGGGTTTGAGCAGGGTGCGATCGCTCTGTACCGGCACAATCGTGGAGACGCCTAATTCCGTGGCTTGGCGCACAATGTCGTCCATCCCTTGCTTGGGCATGGCCATGATCAAAGTGATGGTGGCGCTAACGTCTGCGGCAGCGGGCAGAATCTCTAGCATGTTGGCCCGAAAGCCATCCTGGATTTCTGCTAGCCACCACTGGCTGCCGTCCATGGCAATGAAGCGATCGCCCACCTGGAGCCGCAGAACACGCTGCAGGTAGTGGCCTTGGGCATCGGTGAGCTGAATGTGATCGTCGAATTGTTGATTGGGGGCGATCGCCACCCGTTGAAGCTGTGCCACCCGACCCTACTCCCAAAATGGAACCATCCGGATGATGGCGCTGACGCTAAGAACAACAGAGAGTTCAGCAATCATTGCCTGATTCCAGGGAACACTGAGCCAAGAGGCAGCGATCGCGGTTGTGCTTGCCATAGGTTTTTCCAATATGTGGCTGAGAAGATTTCTGAACCTAGAAACATTTCTGTTACACAGGTTAATGGTATTGTGAAAAACGGCATATCTTTGGTGAAACCCAACCATCTGCAACCCAGGGATCAGGAGCAACTGTATAAGATCAGAGACTGCTCCAAGCCAGTGGAACGTCTTTCTGAGTCTTGTGTGGCTCATTGCTTTGCTCAAGTCCGCTCTATCATTCATGTCCCCGATCGATTTGCCCGCCGCGATTGACCCTTGGTTATCAGTCGTTTGCTAGGGTTAATGACCTGGCCAATAGTGAAGGGTTTGGTTCCTATACGTGCGCTTTGCGCTGATGTTTGATGACGTTGCCTATGCTGACAGTTTTACCATTTTTAGTCGCCGCACAACTCACCTCCCCAGCGCTTGTAGCTGAAGTATCAGCCGCCCGTCCGGCAGCCCAAGAGATTCTCCAGCCCCAACAAGAGATTCGTCCTCTGCCAGGGCAGCTAGATAGTACACCCGTGTTTAACAGCAATAGCCCTGAACTGGTGCAAACCGAGGGTATTTTGCTGTCTACCTTCCCCCCTGACAACATGCAGGTGGCCACGGCTCACCTCAACTATCCCCTCAGTGGACGCTTCGATATTTTTGCCCACCACATTGCTCGTGGGCTCACCCCTGATGATAATCGCACCTTGTTTCTGGGCATTTTGGTGCATAATCCAGAGTCCCAAGCGGTTACCCTCGATCTACTGCAGGCGGTTAGCTATCTGAGCCAAGATGCACCGTTTTATGACTTGCCGTCCTATGTGGCGAATCCCCTAGGGCGCACCTTTTCGGGCCCCGGTAGCCGCACTGCCAATGATATGCTGCGGGGCAGCCGTCAAGACCACTGGCAGCCGAGTGTGCGTATTCCAGCGGGGCAGACCTACCTATTGGCCAACCTACCGATTCCCCTGCGGCGACTGTCGGTGGCCACCAATGGCACCTTGCCTCCGGGGCAGGTGTTATTACCCCCTCGCCAGATTGAAACAGCAGCAAGCAACTCTACTCGGTCAGCATCAACCCAGGCCTCGGCATCGCCGCCGGTGCCGGCCGTGAGCCGTCCTTTGCCCACCAATGGGCGATCGCTGCAAATCCATGCCAGAACTGATGGCGATGTCTATGTGGCTAGCCTGGCCATGTATGCACCCTTGACGGCGGATGGCAATGAGCGAGTGCCAACCTTGGCGGAATGGCAGTTGCTGTTAACCCAGCGGGGGCTAGCTGGGCCGCGAGATCTGGCTCCGACACCTCCTGAGACCCAAAACTTTAGCCGATTTTTCTATGGACGGGTGTCTGGTATTGCTCAGGGCTCGGAATGGAAGGCAGACTTGTCCGATGATGTGGGTGGCAATACGCTGACAATTCCCGGCACGGGTCAGCGCCTATCCTATGTGATCAACACCGTTGATCACAACACCTTTGGGACGGGGCAAATTCAAAGTGGCGCAATGCTCGATCGCTATTCTGACACCGCCTATCGCTCCCATGGGAACTATGGCGTTAAGTATGACCTCAGCCTGCCCCTATATAACCCCACGTCTGAGACTCAAACGGTTGCGCTAGCACTGCAAACGCCGCTGCAAGATGAACAGGCCAATGGCTATCTACGGTTTCGGCAGCCCCCTGATGAGCAAATCTTCTTCCGGGGTACGGTTCGCTTAACCTACATTGACGATTTTGGGCTGCTGCAAACCCGCTACCTCCACCTTGTGCATCGACGGGGGCAAGCTGGAGAACCCTTGATCCAACTGCGGATGCCACCGGGCGATCGCCGCGCTGTGAACCTGGAATTTCTCTATCCTCCCGATGCTACGCCACCCCAAGTGTTGACGATTCACACCCTGGAGTGATGGTTGCTCTGGGAGCGATCGCTATTCCCTCAGCGATCGCTCTGATGGGCTCAAATTTTTCCTCATCCCCCAGATCCTTTGCTCACAAAGGGGTGAATCAATGTAGGGATACTTTCAAAGCCCCTCTACCGACCTGGGAGAGGGGTTGGGGGTGAGGGTCTGTAGCCACCAGTCAACCAAGCGATCGCTCCTCCTTGGGTGATCAAGTCTCTAGGGGGTCATCTATGGGATCAGCCTGCATCAGGCTTGCGGCCCCGCACCACCTGCAGGCTCCCGCCAGCATAGAGCTGTTGCCCAAGTGTGGTGGCATCCACTTCAAACCCTTGCTGCTTCAGCATCTCTGGCAGATCGAGGCGCAGCAACTGCCAGGCGGTTTCTGTTTCAAACACCCACAAAAAAGCTGCCAAGCCCGGCCAAAGTAGGGGATTGTGGGGGCGATGGAAGTCCACAAGGGTAAACACCCCGCCGGGCTTGAGGACTCGATAGACTTCGGCGATAATCTGCTGCAACGAGTCAAGCTGCATCTCGTGCAGGGCCACGCTGGTCTGCACAAGGTCAAACTGGTGCTCAGCAAAGGGCATGGCCTCGGCCCAAGCTTCCACAAAGGTGGCGTTGGGTACGTTGACTTGGGCTTGTTGAATCGAGCGCGGTGAGGCATCTAGCCCCACCACATGGGGCGATCGCTCCACCAGAAACCGAGTGGTCTGTCCGCAGCCACAGCACAGATCAAGGATATGAGTTGCTTCTGTGATCTCTAGCCCCTCTAGGGCGAGCTGGCGGAACCTGGCTTCGCCCCCCACTGTGAGCGCCGCTAAACGAGCGATCGCGTCATAAAACCACGGATAGCGATAGCTCCAATCCCGTAGAATAGTCGCCATTTAAGCGTTCCTCAGCCGATTGGGCTTACAAGTCGTCATCGGAGAGATCGGGCTGGAAGCCTTGGACAATCCGCGATAGTTCGCTCTTTTCGTCCACCGAAATCCGGCTAGGCGACCCGCTGATAATCCGCTCAAAGTTGCGGAACGAGTCTTTAATTTCCGGCCCTTGATCGGTGATGGTATATTCTCGAATGCCCTTATCGTGCCAAGATCCACGCATCTTGAAGACGTTAATGGCTCGGGCCATTTCACCGCGAATTTCCACGTATTGCAGCATCAAGATGGTGTCTGTAATGGTGGAAATATGGGAGTCAGTGATGGAATTGGAGCCCATAAACTGGTCGGTGGTATTGGTGAAGAAGCCGGTAATTTCTTCTTGCTTGGCAAAGCCCGTAACGCCGATCACAAACTGCCGAAACGCATTATTGCTAACCCCGCGCGCTAGGGCAGAAAGGGAGTCGATGGCTATCCGAGAGGGCTTAAATTCGGCAATTTCAGACTTGATGATCTGTAGGTGATCTTCTAGCCCCGTAGATTCGGGATAGGCGCAGAGAATCTTCAGCAGCCCTTTGCGCTCTAGTTCCTCAAAGTCTGTGCCCCAAGAGGAGGCATTGCGGGAAAGCTGGGCCCGCGATTCTTCGTAGGCAAACAGGAGAGCCCGTTCATTTTGGTTGCAGCCGTCCTGCAAAAATTTACTGACCAACAGGGTTTTGCCGGTTCCCGTTGCGCCGGTGGCCAAAATAATCGAGTCTTTGAAGAAGCCGCCGCCGCACATTTCGTCTAGGGTCTTCACGCCCGACGATACGCGGACATTGGACGATCGCTGCGTTAAGCGCATGGCTCCCAAGGGGAAAATGCTGATGCCTTGATTGGTAATGGTGAACGGATATTCTCCCTTCATGTGGGTGGTGCCCCGCAGCTTGAGAATTTCTGCCGTGCGGCGACGGCGTTCGCCTTCGAGGGCGTTGCGCAAAATCACCACGTTGTCGGACACAAACTCTTCTACCCCAAAGCGAGCGATCGGGCCATATTCCTCAATCCGCTCTGTGGTCATGATGGTGGTGGCTCCCACCTGCTTCAGCCTGGCTACGAGGCGGAAAATTTCCCGACGAACCACGGAGGCGGCGTCATATTGTTGGAAAACCGCTGTCATGGAGTCAATCGACACCCGCTTGGCTTTATATTTACGGATGGCGTACTGGATGCGTTCAATCAGGGCGGAGAGGTCAAAATTACCGACAATATCCTGCCCTTCTGGATCGGGAGATGCGTCTAAAATAAACAGCTTTCCTTCATCCACAAAGTGCTGTAGATCCCAACCAAAACTAGCGGCATTTTTAATGATGTCGGCTGGCGATTCTTCGAAGGTGACAAAGACTCCAGGTTCATCGAAATAGATCATGCCGTTGTACAAAAACTGAACGGCAAACAGCGTTTTTCCGGTACCGGATGTACCACTGACCAGAGTTGTACGACCGACGGGGAGACCATCATGACTGATGTCATCAAACCCTTCGATCATGGTATGGATTTTTTGAACACTGGCTAGCTTTCTGGAGCTGCTTTTAGGTGGGACTGGATTGTCTGCCATATCTGCCATAGTGTTATGAAAATATAAAAAATTGGTTTTTGAGTCAGGGCATGGGTATGCCGGGAAGCTAGGTAGAAAAGCATATCCAGCCGTCGATGGGGGACGCGATCGCCCTGTCTAAGATCGCTCTAGGATAGGCCCCTAATGTCCCCGTTTCATGATGCTTGGTGGATAGCCCCTGGTGTACGGAAGGATCCACTCTAAGGCGTGCGTTGATCGAGCCCAACGGCCAGGCCATTGTAGGACTGAGGCTGTTGGACTAGTTGAACGCGCCGTAGAGCAGAATAGCATCAGTAATTTGCTTCGTCGTCCCGTAGTTCTTCATACAACAAATCCAAACCAATTAAAACTTTTTCTCGATCCGATAAATCGCCAATGATTTTTCGAACCGGCGGGGGCAAAATTTTAGCCAAGGTTGGGGTCGCCAGAATCTTGTCCTCTTCCGCTAACTGAGGGTTTTTAAGGACATCAATAACCTTGAGGGCATAAACACCCTGAAACTCCTTTTCCAGGATATTATTGAGGGTTCTCAACGCCCGAATGGAGTTGGGCGTGTTGCCTGCAACATAGAGTTTAAGAACGTAGGTCTTTCTTAGGGGATTCATGGAACCTTAGGGGATTCATGGAAGGAACTCAACGAGGCTGCCATGCTTGTGGCTAGCTGCAAGCATGACCCTGTGTTGAGGCTAGACGTTGGACATCATTGAATCAGCTATCAGAAGCCAAGCACGACTGATGGAGGAATTCATGGAGGAATTCAGGAATCTCGTGGAATGGAGCGACGATACATTTCACACAGATGGGCGATCGCATCAATCAAAGTCAATCGATAATCTAGCAGGATTTCTTCACTACGACCCTCTAATTTAAGATGCTTGGCAAAATCATCCATCAACTTCATGTGAATTTCGACAATCTGGGATACCGAAACATCAGCAAAGAAAGCCATGTTCACGAAGTTATCAATTTTCTCGTTGAGATCCTTCATCTCTGGTGAAAAATACACCAGAATGATCTTTCGATAATCGTCCTTAAGCTGACGTAAGAAATCTTTTCGCTGCGGTGGCGGAAGATTACGCAGAAAGTTCTTTGGATTTCGCTTATAGTACACCCCCAAGTATCCCAGACGCTCCTTTAACTTTTCTGCTAACCGCCGCTGTTGGGGCATCAGCACCATCGGATGGTCTGCAATCAGATAATCATCATCTGTCCCATTGTCTCCCTGTCCCTGCTGCCCTGGAGACAGCTTTAGGAATTTACCGATGGCTTGATCGATAAAATGCTCTAGCTGCCCTAGCTGCGTCAAGGTGATGCGCAGAGCTGCCTGGTGGTAGGGGTATTCGCGGGATGGCTTGCCCTCTAACGATGCTACAGCTCTAGCCACCGCTGCTTCTGGATTGGTCTCATAGCTCCCCACTTCTAGGATGATGATGGGCAGGAGGATGGAGCGCTTTTGCAGCATGATCAGCAACTGCTTAAGCTCAGGATGATCTTCAAGGATCAAGCAGTCAATGCCGTAGCGTTGCTGGTCGAGAAAATCCACGAACTGATCGTCTGCCTCAAACTGAGTCAGGCTGTGGGGGGTTCCTCTAAGAGATTGCAGCAGGGCTTCTGCCAAGGTGCCGGTCTTGAGGAGGGTGCAAATCGAGAGCTTTGAGTGCAAGACGTCTCTAACCGAAGAGCGCAACAGGGACGAGGGTAAACCGTCAGTCAACAGTTTAAGTTTTTTTTAGATTCATGTGCCAACTACACGATGCTTAATATTCTTAAGTTTTGTAAACCCCTGCGCCGCAAAAAAAATCCCGGCGACAAGCGTACCGGGGATGTCATGACTAACTACAATTGCTTGGATGCATGGTAGCAAGTTCATCTTGAGCGATTTGTAACCTATCTAGCAAGTCATGCAACATTATGGGCTGCGCTGGGATTCTCGTCGGCTGGGGTGGCTAGGAGGGGCTGAACTGCTGGGCATAAAAGCGGGCATAGCGATCGCCCTGTTCGAGCAGAGCCGTATGGCTGCCCGATTCCACCACCTGACCCTGTTCAATCACCAAGATGCGATCGGCGCGGCGTACGGTGGCTAGGCGGTGGGCAATGATAAACACGGTGCGGCCCTGCATCAGGCGCTCCAGCGCTTCTTGCACCAGCGCTTCTGATTCAGAATCGAGGGCGGAGGTGGCTTCATCGAGGATGAGAATGCGCGGATCAAGCAGGACAGCGCGGGCAATGGCAATCCGCTGCCGCTGACCACCGGAGAGATTAATGCCCCGTTCACCCACCCAGGTTTGATAGCCATCGGGAAACTGGCGGATGAATTGATCGGCGTTGGCGATCTGGGCGGCGGCTTCCACGGCCTCTAGGGACACTTGGGTTTGTCCGAAGGCGATATTTTGGGCGATGGTGCCGGAAAAGAGGACGGTTTCTTGGGGGACGATGCCAATTTGGCGGCGTAGACTGCGCAGGGTGACGCTTTGGATATCGATGCCATCAATCAAGATTTGACCCGATTGGGGATCGTAGAACCGGGGCAGCAGGTTCATCAACGTGGTTTTGCCGGCTCCTGAGGCTCCCACAAGGGCGATCGCTTCCCCAGGTTTCACCTCTAGGCTCAGGTCTTGCAGGATGGGCTGGTCGGGCTTGTAGCCAAAGGTAATGTGACGATACTCGACCCTGCCGTTGACCACGGGCAACACCTTGGCAGTGGGCAGTTCCACCACCTGGGGCTGGATGGCGAACAGTTCAAAGATGCGATCGACGGAGGCTTCCCCTTGCTTGAACTCGTTGTAGTTGCTGGTGGTGATTGAAATCGGGTCGATCAACAGCGCTACGGCGGCAATATAGCTAACAAACTCGGCTCCGGTGAGATTGTTGGTGGAAATTTGCCAGCCGCCCAGCAAAAACAGCAGTAGGACGCTCATGGCTTCGAGAAATCCCACCACGGGAAACTGAATCGCCTTGAGGCGCTCGGCGGAAAACTTGGCCCGGCGGTTGCGCTCGGCTTCTTGGGCGAAGCGATGGATTTCGTAGTCTTCGGCGGAAAAGGCCTGAATCAGCCGAATGCCTGAAAAGACCTCGGTGAGCAGGGCGGAGAGATCGGATACGCGGCTTTGGCTGCGGCGGGAAACGATCAGCAACTGTTGCCCAAAGCCGCCGATCAGGACGGCCATCAGGGGAGCGATGATAAAGCTAGCCAGGGTGAGCTGCCAGTTGAGATACACCATGTAGCCCAGCACCACCACCAGTTGCAAGATGCAGGGAATGAACTGGTGAAAAACTTTGTTGATCACTTCCCCAATGCGATCGATATCCTCCGTCAGCCGATAGCTGAGGTCGCCGGTTTGGGAGGTCTCAAAGTAGCTGAGGCTGAGGCTTTGGAGATGGGTGAAGATCTTTTTGCGCAGATCAAAGGCGATCGCCAGTGCCGCTTTGGCCATCAGAGCATCTTGCCCAAACTGCACCAAGCCCCGCACCAAAAACACGATCGCACTCACGGCTGCTAGGTGAGCGATCGCCCCTACCTCACCCTGCCCAATGAGATTGGCAATTTCCCCCGCCAGCCAGGCCAACAGCGGCCAAAACACCGTAAACGCCAAGGTACAGGCTAGGGCTTGGGCGATCGTGCTGCCGTGGGGGCGCAGGTAGGGCAGGAGTTTTCGGTAGTTGGAAGGAGGTTTCAATCCGGCATCCACAAATCAGTATCGTGATTCAGCTTACTGGATAGAAAAGCCCTTTTGGATCGTTTCGCTGTCATTGCTGCTGTCTGGGAGTAGGATCTCAAAGTTGACTTGATAGTCACCGGTGGGCCAGGTGCCGCTTTCAGGAGCCGGTAGGCGTGTCCAGACGTAGTCAATCGCCTCGTCGTCTTTCACCACGGAAATAGTATCGATGTCGGTGGCCTCGCCGGCCTCGCCGCCCAGATATCGCCATGTGATGATGATTTGGGTGTCTATGGGCACGTCTAAATCGGCGCTGATCAAAATAGATGGCGTCTTGGTCGGAATCTGGGAGCGATCGCCATCACAGACAGTTTCTGGTTCGGGTATCGCACAGACTTGCAGGTTGGTTAATCCTGCTGCTTCGGTGACGCTGGGCGGCGGTGTTGGCTCTGTGGGCGGGACGGGTGGATCGGGGAGGGTGGGCTCAACCGGCGTTGCTTCGTCCGTCACCGCGCTGTCTGTATCGGGCAGTTGGGACCCAATGACTGCCAGGAGGATGATCAAGCCCACCATGCCGCTCCATGTAGCGATGCCGCCAATGGCCCAAGCCCGTTGGTTGGCCTTAAACGCTTCAACACTTTTCCAGCCTCGGCTCTTCCAGGCCCATTCGTTGCCCTTGGCTCCCAACAAACCGCCAACAACTAGCCAACTGAGCCCTACGGTAAACCAGGATGTCCAAGCCAGCAGCCCCCACCACACCTGGTTGTTGAAACACCAGATGCCGGGGAGGAGAAACGCGCCCCAGTTCCAGCCAGGCACCTCCGGCGGCAGGGGTTTATCCTTGCCCACGGCCATGCTATCGATCGCCTCTGGCGCTTCCGAGACCAGATCTCTGGCGGGGGGCGATGGCCTCGACGAAGGGATGACCGTGGGCGGCACCTCTGATGCAGATGTTCCGGGGAGGCGATCGCGGATCTCGCCAGCTTGGACGGCGGTGGCCGGGTCGCTGCTGCTACCTTCCAAGGCGTCTAGCATCTCGGCTGCTGTGGCATAGCGATCGCGTGGGTTATATTGAATCGATCGATTGAGGCTATCAATGAGTGTCTGACTCACGCCCGGCGCATCATGCTGCCACACCACATCTCCCGTGCGGGGATCAAGATCGAGATCCTGGGGTGGCTTGCCCGTGAGCAGGTAGATCATGGTCAACCCCAGGCTGTAGAGATCGCTGGAGTAGATAGCGCGCCCCGCTGCCTGCTCGGAGGGCATGAAGCCTGGCGTACCGATGACGATAGAACTGGTGGCCTCGCCTTCCGAGTTGACCACCGTGCCCATGGTTTCGCGCACGGCCCCAAAGTCGATCAGCACCGGTTTTTGATCCTGCGATCGCAAAATAATGTTGTCGGGTTTAATATCGCGGTGAATAATTTGGCGACTGTGGACATAGTCCAACACCGACAGGAGACTCATGAGAATGCTGCGAACTTGGGCTTCCGGCAGTCGTCCCTGCAGTTTCACCTTTTGGCTTAAGGTCATCCCTTCGATCCATTCTTGGATCAGGTAAAACCGGTCATCTTCATTGAAATAGGCATAGAGCTGGGGAATTTGCCCGTTGACATTGCCCAAGCTTTCCAGAATGGCCGCCTCTCGATGGAAACGTTCTTGCACCAGCCGATAAATGTCTGGGTTGTTCTCAATCGGCTTCAGTTGCTTAATGACACATTTCCGCCGAGACGGCATCTGGATATCTTCGGCGAGCAGCGTGGTGCCAAACCCTCCAGCTCCGAGGGTTTCTAGGACTTGGTAGCGATTACTCAGCAGCGTTGACGACATAGGACTTCCGGTGTGGCTCAAGGGTTTCAGCAAAACAGGGCGATCGCCCACGGACTGCGGGACTGGTCAACCGATGGCAAATGTCCACCCTTCAATCCTGCTCAAAGCCTAGCACTGCCTACCCCCTTCACGATCATGAGATGGTCGCGTTTTAGTAGGTTGAGGTGGGTTGGTGCAGTGGGATCACGCTAGGACATACGTTCTAGGACGTTCATTCGGCACTAAGTTGGGGGCAATTCACGATAGCGATCCACTACATAGCGATCTCCTACGTTGAGATCTAGGTGAAATCTATCGTGATCTACCGATCGCTTCGTCGGGATTTAGCAATCTCAGCGATCGCCTTGAGATCTGTTTGAGATCTATGAGATCTATTTGAGATCTAACAGTCCCTCTTCCTTCAATTTCGGATTAAACCGCAGGGAGGCAGTGACTCCACGCTCAGCCAGTTGGGCCAGAACCTCTTGCTCGACCCGTCTGGCCACTTGTTTGAGCAACCGAGGGCGATCGCCCCCATCACCTTTAGCCAGAGCCTGCTGCTCCTCCGGCGTCATCTGGGCTGCCGCATCAATGGGCTGAGTCCAGCGATCGCTGGCGGTATGGGCGGGGCTGTTGGGAACTTCAGCCAGCCAGGCCTGGCGAATGTCTTCCAGAATGGAGCGACTTGGGCGATCGATACACTGCACCTTCACCCAGTAGCACTGCTGGGGCTGGCGCACTATATGCTGCACCAGGCTTAGGGCTACATTGCGGGAGTAGCCGACAAACTGTAGGGTGCGATCGGCGTCAAAAATGGCATAGACGCCAATTTGATCCGCAAGAGTATAGGACAACTCTCCGGCATCGGTGAGGTATGGGATAAAGTCAAGATCCGCAAGGCGAATCGGTTGAGTCTCGGACATGGGTACCAACCTACGTACATCACGGGGCTACACTCAGAGGCGATCGCCACCTTGGTCATTGTCTCCGAAGTCTTCCCCCGGCACCTTGAACCTTAAGATGTGTACACAACCTGCAATTTCTTGGCTCGATTGGTCAAGATGAAAAGACTTCTAGCCCGATGCTCCCAAGGACGGGATCTTCAGGGCTAGTGTAGCGACGCCTAACCCTGCGTTAGGCTATGCTGTGAATCTCGAAATTGGTTGATGTTGTCCACTCCATACTATTCACTAGTGTCCATTGAGGCGATCGCCCCTTCCATGGTTTCCCATACTCCCGTGCTGCTAGCTGTCACCCCGCTATTAGGAGAGGTGTGGCTCGATATCTTGGTGTTGGTCATTATGCTGGTGCTATCGGGTTTTTTCTCAGGGTCAGAGACGGCGATCACCGCGCTGGATAATCTGAAGCTGCGGGCTCTGATTAAGGATCAGGGCGATCGCAACGGCATGTTCACCTTGGTGTTGGAAAATCGAGCCCGGTTTATCACCACCTTGCTGGTGGGCAATAACCTGGTCAATAACTTTACGGCGATTCTCACCAGCAACCTGTTTGCCATCTGGTTGGGCAGTGCCTCGGTGGGCGTGGCCACGGCAGTCGCCACGTTGCTTCTCCTCGTCTTTGGTGAAATTACGCCCAAGTCCTTGGCCATCAACAACGTTTTGCCCTACTTTAAGGCGGCTGTTCGCCCCATTTATCTGCTGTCTAAACTGCTGAGCTTGTTTGGGATCACCTATTTTCTAGAAGCGATCGCTCAATATATGATTCGCCTCGTCCAGGGCACAGCGGTGCAGTCGGGAGAATCGGTGCGCGATCTGCAGTTGATGATCGAGGTGCTGGGCGGCAAAGGGCAGTTGGATTTGGATAAACACCAACTGCTGAATAAGGCCCTGATGCTCGATCGCCTCAAGGCCCATGATGTGGTGAAGCCCCGCATTGATATGCGCACCATCTCCCATGAGGCTAGCCTGCAAGACTTGGTGAACCTGTGCTTGGAAACCGGATTTTCGCGAATTCCAGTTCAGGAAGAATCCAAGGATCAGATTGTCGGCATCGTTCACCTGAAGCGCGCTCTGCAAGAGCTGCAGTCCCTCAAGCAACAGCAGCAACAGGATGGCCCAGTGATGCTAGCCACCGAACCGCCGGTCTATGTGCCAGAACTCAAGCGGGTGGCCGATTTGCTCAAGGAAATGCTGCAGCAGCGCCTTCACTTAGCGATCGTGGTGGATGAATATGGCGGCACCGTGGGGCTGATTACCCTCGAAGATATTTTGGAGGAACTGGTGGGCGAAATCTACGACGAAAGCGATTACCCCACCCGAGTGATTCTTGATCGCCGCCGCCAGCCCGAGAGCGGCCGTCCCTCCGTGCTGCGAAAATTCTCTCGATCTCCCCGTCAGCGCTAGTTGCAATCTCGTCCACTGCGCCCTAAGTTTAGGGTGGTAATGAATCAATCCTCCCTATGCTGGATGTGTCTGACCCTGTGATCCCGCAACCTTTTACGATTTTTGATCTGCCGCTCCATTTGCTTGATAATTACACCGATTGGCTGATAGCTCAAATCCAGCAGCAGCAAGGGGTACATGTGGTCACCCTCAATGCTGAGATGTCGATGCAGGCTGATACCAATCCTGATCTCGCTAACGTGATTCAGCAGGCAGAACTGGTGATTCCTGATGGAGCTGGCGTGGTGCTCTACCTACGGCTGCGGGGCAAGCGAGTGCAGCGCTGTCCTGGTATTGAATTAGCTGAATCCCTCATTCGGCGATCGCCCGCTGTTGAGGGAGAAGGTAAGGCCGCCTCTCTATTCTTTTACGGTGGTTCACCGGGGGTGGCGCAACAGGCCGCCGATCAATGGCAAAGCCAACTGCCCTCCTTGGCGATCGCTGGAGTGCAGCATGGCTACCTGAGTGCTGATGAATATCAGGACTTGTGTGCAACCCTGGCAGCGAAGCAACCGGCGATTATTTTGGTAGGACTGGGCGTGCCTCGGCAGGAATTTTGGATCCATGAGCATCGCCATCTCTGCCCCCAGTCCATCTGGATCGGCGTGGGCGGTAGTTTTGACATCTGGGCGGGAACGAAAACCCGTGCTCCCCAGTGGCTGCGCGACAATCACCTGGAATGGACTTATCGGCTCTATCAAGAACCTTGGCGCTGGCGGCGCATGTTGGCCTTACCAAAATTTGCCTGGCGAGCCCTGTGGCATGGCTAGACTTGGGAGGCTACACCCGCCCAGGATCACGCCCAAAACTAGGCTGGCTGAGCGAAGCCGTTTGTCCTGAGGACACTACGCCACCGTGAAATGTCTCCCGAAGGGAGAAAGCCAAACCCATCCAGACATCTATTTTTCTAGAAGCTGCTCCAGCATATCGGGCGATCGCCGTCCGATCAGCCAATAGGTGGGCATTTGACCAATACCCTTGATAAAAATTTCCCCCCGACTTTCAAAGACATATTGATGCTTGATGAACTCGTAGGTTTTGGGCGTGACTTGGATGCGACCCGGTTCGCCCCGAGACTCCATGCGAGACGCCACGTTGACGGTATCGCCCCATAGGTCATAGCTAAATTTCTTGGTGCCGATCACCCCTGCCACCACAGGGCCAGTGTTCATGCCAATCCGCAGTTGGAAGGGATCGCCATCCGGGGTCTTAAACTGACGGATGGCCTCCTGCATATCGAGGGCCAATTCAGCGATCGCTCCGGCATGGTCGGGGCGGGGACTGGGCATACCGGAAACTGCCATATACTCATCCCCCACGGTTTTCACCTTTTCCAGTCCGTATTTTTCCACAAGACTGTCGAAGGTCGAAAAAATTTGGTTGAGCAAATCCACCAACTCTTGCGGGGAAATGCGGCTGGCCAACTGCGTGAAATTAACTAGGTCGGCAAATAAAACAGTTACATCTGTAAAACTATCGGCGATCGTGCGGGGGCTACGCTTCAATCGTTCGGCAATGCGCTGAGGCAAAATATTCAGCAGCAAGCGTTCACTCCGCAGCCGCTGCACCCGCAGTTCTCGCTCAGCCTCTTTGCGATCGGTCACGTTGGTAATCATGCCTTCGTAGTAGCGCAGCACCCCTTCCGTATCGCGCACGGCCCAGATATTTTCGGATACCCAAATCACGGAGCGATCGCGGCGATAAACCTGGGACTCGAAATCTGGCACCGAGTCGTAGCGCTGCATATAGGCAGATAGTTCAGCCTGGCGCTTGGGTTGAACGTAAAGCTGTTCGGGCGAGATGACCGACTCCATAAAGTCTTCCGGCGAGTCGTAGCCCAAAATCTGGGCGAAGGCAGGATTGACGCCTAGATAGTGGCGATTGGGTGCTAGTTGATAAATCCCTTCAATGGAATGTTCAAAAATGCTGCGGTATCGTTCTTCTACCTGGCGCAGGGCCGACTCGGCCTCCAGCCGTTCAGACAGAATGATATCGCAAACATCAATGCGCTCTTGAAGCTGTTGATTACGGAGCTCCAGCTCATGGTTGGTGGACTCTAGCTGGGCCACCATGGTTTTGATCGGGGTGATGTCACGGAAGGTGAGGGAAAAGCCGTCACCGAGTTTCGTAGCCACAAGCTGGAACCAAGCCGGGTGCCCTTGGCGATGGTGGCAAAATTCTCGATCGAGCGATCGCCCGGTTTCCACAACTTCTACAAACCAGTCGAAGAGCTCATGGGTATTGACGTTGGGAAGTTCGTCCAGGGCTGATTGTCCAATCAAGGCGTCTCGGGATTTACCGACCCAAGACGCGGCAACTGGGTTGGCCACCACCCACTGAAAATCAATGATATCGCCCTGATCGTCTCGCACGGCCTGAAAGGCCGCGACGCCATCAATGGAGCTATTCAGCACGCTAGACAGCATGGCCCGCGACTGGCGCAGGATTTCTACGGTTTGTTGATGGTGGTTAATTTCGTCTTGCAGTCGCAGTCGCTGCTGCTGGAGCGTTATCTGGAGCGCTAGGCGAGCCACCACCTCTTCAGTTTGAAAGGGTTTGGTGATATAGTCTGCCCCACCGACCTGGAAGGCTTTCACCTTATCTGTAGCGTCATCTAGAGCGCTGAGAAAAATGATCGGGATAGATTGTGTGCTCACAGATGCTTTGAGGTGTTGACACACCTCATACCCCGACATATCTGGCATGGTGATGTCCAGCAAGATGACATCCGGTAGGGCTGCCTCAACCGCTGCGATCGCCAAAGCTCCGTTCAGAGCCTTCCGAACCTTGTAACCCTGCTGGCTTAGAATATTGGAGAGTAACCGTAGGTTATCCGGTTGGTCATCCACAATGAGGATGTCAGGCTTGTCAGTCATAGGGCGGTTACCATCTCGCGCAAAGGAACTATGACTTGAGTCACCTTCCTGCAGACCATCAGTATAGGGTTGTCCGGCATGGCAGGGTATGTGCGGCACGACAAGATCAGTAGGAAAAAAAGCAGATCGCATGAACGCTGCACCGACAATTGAGGGTCAACATCAATGAGTACTACCCAGGACGATCAACCAGACCTGCCTGCCAGGATGGAAAGATACCTGGTTGTGGTGGTTCCCTCTATTATGGATAGTCGTAGTACGGATAGTCATCGTACAGGTAGTCGTAGGTCAATCCTTGGAAGACTATCGAAGACTATTCAGAATGACCGTGCAATAGACTAGAGGGGGGCGATCGCGAGAATCCTGGTTCGATGATGGTAGAGACAATGGGTCACAATTAGGAAATGCGATCGCCATCATTCTACGAGATTCTACGAACCGTACAGATTCGCTCAGGATATCTCGCGAAATTATTTACGTAGGCATAGCTGTTAGGGGCTTGCTGTCTTAACTGTAAGGGGCATCGTTGGCAGTAAGCACGGATCGTTGATGTTTTTGAGCTATGACTCCAACCCATATCGTAACCTGGACAGTTTGTCTTTCCCTCCTTTCCTTGCTCCTGCGCTCGGTGTGGCTTTCCCAAGGGCGCGATCGCGGTTGGATCGCGGTATGTGTGGGCATTCTGTTGGCCATTGTGGCGACGTATAGGCTGGCTCCAGCCTGGGTGGGCTGGGTGGCTGGCGGTTTATGGTTGATATGGGTTGCCATTCCCCTTGTGGGCATGAAACAGGTGATGACCTGGGTGGCCCAAGAGCGGTTTCAGACGGCTCGTCCCTTAGCCCATCTTTTAGGCTGGCTTCATCCAGCAGACGGCTGGCCTGATGTGGCCTCCGTTCTCCATGCCCTGACCCTAGCTCAGCGGGGACAGGAGGAAGAAGCGGCAACGCTCATTCGCCAGCATTCTGCCTCGCGCCATGCCCTGGCCTCCATCGCCCCTGCCTTGCTCTATAGCAGTCATAGCCGCTGGCAGCGGTTACGCCAGTGGCTGTCCCAAATTCCGACGGCAGCTCTGCATCAAAGTCCTTGGCTCATGCTCTACAGCTTGCGATCCCAAGGTGAAACCCAGGATGTGCTCACCTTGGTGAATGAGTTTGAGCGGCTGCAGCCCTGCTTAGAGCGCTATGGTAGTCCATCTCAGATTAACCACGCCCGGCTCTTGGTTTTGGCGTTTACAGGACAGGTTGAGGCTGTGCAGGCTCTTTTTCAACGCGGGCTGGTGCAGGATTCAGCCAACGGGCAAGCCTTTTGGCGGGCCACGGCTCAGTTTGCTGCTGGCCATGATGCGATCGCCCAAGACACCCTCAAAGCGATCGCCTCCCCGTCTCCGGCCTTGGCCCATGCCGTTTGCTGGCGCTTGGCCCATCCGCCTGCCATTGGGTTGCCGGTCGCTGCCGCCAATTCCGCGCTGCTGCAGCAGATGATGCTTGATCTACAGCATGAGCATGATTATGGTCTGCGCCTCACCCCTGCCCATCGGGCTAGTCCCATGACCGCTATGTTGATTGCCCTGAATCTGCTGGCCTTTGGCCTAGAAATCTGGGCGGGGGGTAGCCAGAACCTAAGTGTGCTCTATCGCCTAGGAGCCCTGGTGCCTCAAGATGTGATGGCAGGAGCTTGGTGGCGGCTGCTGAGCGCCATGTTTCTCCACTATGGCTGGATGCATCTAGCGATGAATATGCTGGGGCTGATGATTCTTGGCGCGTTTGTAGAAGCTCGGCTGGGCCTCTGGCGTTATGGCATAGCCTATGTGCTGACGGGAGCTGGCTCCATGGGCTGTGTCACTCTGGTGGCTTGGTTAAACGATACGCCACCTCAAATTGCCGTAGGGGCATCGGGGGCGATCATGGGCCTGATTGGCATGATCGCTGCCATGCTGCTCTACGGCTGGCATTATGAAAAGTCTCGCTTGGCCGGCAAGCGCCTGCGCTTGGTTCTAGCGGTGATTGGCCTACAGGTTGCCTTTGATCTCAGTACGCCGGGTATTAGCGTGATAGGACATTTTTCGGGCTTGGTGCTGGGCTTTTGCCTGGGGCTCATCTTAGGGCGATCGCCCCAGGTGCAGGCTCCTCCAACGCCCTATGTGCCCTAGAAGGCAATCTGGGGAACCCTCGAAACGGGATTAAAATGCCTTGATGGATCGTCTTGCCTGTCGTGGGCATGAGGGGGGCGATCGCTGCCTGATGATCTATTTTTTTGTCTTCGAAGCAAAATAAGCCTGAGCGGAGAGTGGCCCTGTCCGATATAATCACCCTAACTGCTCTGATTCATCAGGGATCCACTGAATCGTGATTGCAATTTACCCAGGCAGCTTTGACCCCATCACCCTCGGGCACCTCGACATTATCGAGCGCGGATGTCAGCTTTTCGAGCGCGTGATTGTGGTGGTCTTAAAAAACCCAAGCAAAACCCCGCTATTCAGTGTTCAGATGCGATTAGAGCAAATCCGTCGTGCTACCCGACATCTCAATAATGTCGAAGTAGATAGTTTTGATGGATTAACGGTCACATATGCCAGAATGCGAAGTGCTGGGGTGCTGCTTCGAGGCCTACGGGTTCTTTCGGATTTTGAAAAAGAACTGCAGATGGCTCATACCAACAAAACCCTCTCTGATGAGATTGAGACGGTTTTTCTCGCAACCTCGAATGAGTATAGTTTCTTAAGCAGTAGCCTTGTGAAAGAAATTGCTCGCTTCGAGGGGCCGATTGATCATCTTGTCCCTCAAACTGTTGCTCTGGATATTCGCAGATGTTACGACAAGACTCCGAATTCGTCAGCACGGATCGCCATGCCTCCAACCCAGCAGGCGGACACGCCCTCAATGGAGGCGGCCCCGTCGCCCCCCCCGCACGGATAGGAAATGTGGATATTCAGCAAGAGCTCAACAAGCTAGAAGACATGCTGCTTGATAGTCCACGGCTGCCCCTGAGCCGCTGGACGCTGGTGGATGAAGAGCAGCTTCTCGATCAGTTAGATTTACTGCGCATCCACTTGCCGTCCGCATTTCAAGACGCAAAAGATATCATTCGTAACAAGGAAGAGATTCTCCTAGAGGCAGAGAACTACGCCCAAGACATCGTCGAGGCGGCGGAGCGACGGGCAGCGGAGATTCTCGATGAAATGGGCTTGATTCGCCAAGCTGAAATGGAAGCTCGGCAAATTCGCCAGCAGATTCAGCAGGAATGCGACGTCATCCATGAACAAACCATGCAGGAAGTGGAGCAGTTGCGTCGCCAAATTCAACAGGAAGTGGAAGAGATGCGCGTGATGGCGATCGCTGAATGTGAGGAGATTCAGCGCGGAGCCGATGACTATGCCGATCGCGTCTTGCGGGATATGGAGCAACAAATGGCCGACATGATCCGCGTCATTCGCAATGGACGGCAGCAGCTCCAGCTTGATCCACCCTCTGGCCATCCACCCCATAGTGCAGGGGAAGGGCGATCGCACCGTTAGAGGGTGCTTGGCAGCGCTCAACAGCTCTAGATCATCGCTACGCACGGTGTCTCAGCACCAGAAGATCTCCTAGCGAAAAAAAGGACGCTGCTCCGAGGAGGTCAGCGCCCTTGCTTTGATGTGTTTCGCACAGGTTGTCTACAGGAAACTAGCTTTGACCGCTCGGTGGCGGATGGCGGTCTAGGGATCGGTTTGCAGCACTTGGGGCTGGAGCAGCGCTACCATTTGCTCAAGACCCCGCTGGATGCGGCGAGTCACCGTCATCGGGCTGACGCCAATGCGCTCAGCTACTTCTTTACGGGACAAATCGTTGAAGAAGACAAACTCAATGGCCGCGCGGGTTTTTTCTTCAAGCTGGTTGAGGGCTCCCTGGAGTTGCTGCCGATCTTCCTCTAGGCGCTGCAGGGTTTGGTAGTGGGTATCGGGCAGGGTATCTCCCAGGGTGATCTGCGCATCCATTTGCTGGCAAACCATGGCATCAAGGCTGAGGGGCAGCCGGTTCTTCGCCGCGATCTTAATTTCCCGCCATTCGTAAAGAGAAACGCCGAGCGCATTGGCGACTTGAGCATCGGTGGGTTCATGACCCAAAATTTTGGTGAGGGTCAACCGCACGCGCTGCCCTTCTTTCTGCATATCTTGAAGGCGGCGGGGCACTTTGACCGCACTGCCGCGATCGCGAAGGAAGTGCAGCATCTCGCCCCGAATATAGGGCACTGCAAAGGAGCTAAAGGCACAACCTTGGGTGGGGTCAAAGCGCTCAACGGCGCGAATGAGACCGATATAGCCAATTTGTTCTAGGTCTTCGTAGGGTTCAGAGCATTGATGGCTTACCCGATGGGCAATTTTACGGACTAAGCCAGCATTCAGCCGCACAAGTTTATTGCGAATCACAACGGATGGGTTGTGCTGATATGCCATCAACAATTCCATGCTGCGGGAGCGAAGAGAAGATTGAGTAGCTGTCATCTGAGACATACCTTGCGTCCGATTTAACCTTATTCTCGATGGAGAGACGGGGAGCTACCATCGTTATTCCACGGGAGTCAAATGCTGTGGGCTTTGGAGGTTCAGCATAAACACTGAACCATTTCAAAAATGGCTAAGTTAATCCAGGAGAATGAGGGCTATCACCCCCCTCGACAAAGGGCGATCGCATCAGTGTTTTCAGCGCCTCTGCGGAGACTCTCCGTGCAAATCCTCAGGAGCATCAAACGGTATAGTTTTGTAACGGGATGTTGATTGGTCTGGATGGAGCAGAAGCAAAATTCATCAGGAATGGATCATCTAGTACCGCAAGATAGAAGAACGAAGATAGAAGAACGAAGATAGAAGAACGAAGACAAAAAAAATGCAAAGAAAGTCCAGGGAATACAAGGGCTCCTGCTTTAGCAGCTAGGCGGGTTCCGCCTCAGAGTACTAGGCGGATGAGTATCCCCGTGCCACCTGCTGCTGAGACATGCCACACTAAGGCAGAGTGGTCAGATCGCCATCCATGAGACATGCCTTGTTTGTGATCACATCTGGGATCATCCTTGCGGTTGCCCTGCAAGCCAAGCAGCCCACCCTTCGTCTGGTCGCAGCAGGTTTGGGAGCTGGAGGCTTAGGGTTTACCACGATGAGCATGGTGCTAGCAGCGGAGCGCCAGCGAAAGCAGCAGGCGGCCATGGCCCAGTCCTACCTAGATTTTTTACAGCGTTTGCAGGATGTGCCGGCTGCACCCCGATCCCAGCGTCCCCGTGCCTGTCGTGGCTGTCAGCACTACCACGGAAAGGTGTATGGAGGGCAGCGGTTGATCTGCGGCATGTATCCCTATGGTGTAGAGGGTGATGTATGTGCAGACTGGAATGGGGGCATTCAGCCTAATCCGCCCGCCCTCGGTGATGATGCCTTGAGTTAAGACTGGCGATCGCAGCGATCGCAATGGCCACACCGAGCTACTTGCCCTTCAGTTGCGCCAAAGGCCTGGAGCAGGAAGTGCCAGCGGCACTGGTCTGTGTAAAGATACTGACGCATCTTCTTGCTGGCTTGGGGCAAATGCACCGGCGTGGGCTGAGTGGCCTGAAGGCGGTAGTGGAAGGGATCGGGCCAGACGAGCTTGCCTTGACGATGCAGTAAAGCCAGGGCCATGGCGGCATCGGTGGACGACTGTTCTACGGATCGCACCGTTCCTGCGGATGGAATTTGGCGGATTAAACTCTGGGCGGCGCGCTCCTGCTGGTGAAGTTGCTGCTCGAAGCCGCGCTGTCGCTGGCGATCGCCTGGATCCAGCCAGGCGGTGGGTTCACTCACCAACATCAGCGCCTCGGAGTCTTGCCCATCGCGCCCAGCTCGGCCAATTTCCTGCACATATTCTGAGAGCAGAGCTGGGGGATGGAAGTGGGCAATCCAGCGCACGTTGCCCTTGTCGATGCCCATGCCAAAGGCGGATGTGGAGACAACGAAGGGCAGGCTGCCGGATAGCCAAGCGGCTTCAATGGCGCGGCGATCGCTGGCCGGTACGCCAGCATGGTAGGCGGCGGTGGCATAGCCTTGCTGTCGCAGCCAGTCGGCTAGCTCTTCGCCCTCCTGGCGCGATCGCACATAGACCAGACCGGCTTGATCGGGGTGGGCTTGGATGAACTGCAGCAAGCGCTGACGGCGACCCCGAGGCGTCCAGGCAATATGGACGGAGAGATGTAAATTGGCGCGGTAGGGGCTGAGGCGAAAGGCGTTGGGGTGCTTGAGACCCAGCCCTTGCTCAATGGCCTGCTGGGTGAGCGGGTCGGCGGTGGCGGTAAAGGCAGCGATCGCCATATGGGAGCCGGGAGGTTTATGGCGCAAGAGGCTGGAACGTACGGCTCCCAGCCGCTGATAGGCCGGGCGGAAGGTTTCTCCCCACTGGGCTAGGCAATGGGCTTCATCGACGACCAAGGCATGGATAGGCAGCGTGGGCTGGCAGAGCCGCGACCAGACTTTCTCGCTGAGCAATGTTTCGGGCGATAGGTACAGCAAGCGCAGGCGACCGCTCTCCAGCTCCCGCAGCGTCTGCGCTTGGTGCGATCGCGGCAGTTGGCTATGGAGGACGGCGGCGGGTTGCTTGCGGCGACGCAAGTCCTGTACCTGATTTTCCATCAGGGCAATCAGCGGCGAGATTACCAGGGTCAACCCTGGTCGAATGAGGGCGGGCAACTGAAAGCAGATGGACTTGCCACCCCCGGTCGGCATGATGATCAGCGTGTCGTGCCCCGTCAAGAGGCTTTCAATAATGTCGGCTTGGGGTGAACGAAAGTCGTCATAGCCCCAAACTTTGCGGAGAGCTGCTCTTAGGCGCGATCGCAGCTCTAGATTGGCAGTGCTGGGTTGGTTTGAATAAACAGAATGCATCCCTGACCTGATGAGCGATCGCCTTTAGAATGCCCAGGCAGGTTTTAGCCGTATCAACTCAAACATGCTTTCTGTAAAAATCAGTATTATTTCTGCCTTTCCGTAAGGGAGATGGCCGGGGTGTAACGTAACAACTAGATGTCCAGCCCTAGGGGATCGCCATGGCTGAGAATCTGCGGGATTTTACTGAACTTTGCCCTGGGGGCGATCGCCATCCGGACGGGATTTTAGAGGGTTCGTATAGGGGACTAGAACGACTAGATGGATAAACTACCATGCATATCGCCCAACGTACCCTGCTTCTTGGTCTCGCCGTAACCGGTCTTGTGGCTACGCTCCAAGCGTCAGTTCCTCAAGCCTTCAAGACTCAGTCTTTGATCCCTGATTCGGAGGTGATCTCAAACCATGACAGCGAAACCGTCTATCGTGGTAGCGGTCGCCGAGAAATTCTGGCGTTTCCCGGCGGCGATCGCCTCGTCCAAGATTCCTAGTCCTGATCTAGACTGCTGGTGTCTTGCTCGGGGAGTGGATTGCTAGTCTCCCGCGCCTGGAGCTGTCTGATTTGATACTGAGCATCCTCGTAACAGCGAGTTCGCCCAGCATCTAAACACAATTTTGCCGCCTGCTGAAAGTCATCGAGCGCTGCCGCCAGATTATTGTCTGCGGCATAGATGCCAGCCCGATCATAGTAGGCAAAAACATGATCAGGATTGCGCTGAATTGCTTCGGTATAGTCGGCGATCGCCCCCATTCGATCGCCCAATTCGTACCTTGCTAATCCCCGGTTATAGTATGGGTCAGCATCTAGGGGATCAAGACGAATGGCGATGTTGAAATCTTCGATCGCGCCCCGAATATCTCCAATCCGCCGCCGTACGAGTCCACGATTTTGATACGCCAAAACAGAATTAGGCTGGAGGCGAATGGCCTGGCTACAGTCGGCGATCGCTGACTGATGTTCTCCAATATTTGAGCGTGATAGGCAACGGTTTAAGTAGGCGGCGGATTGGTTGGGATCAACCTGTAGCGCTGCCGTATAGTCAGCGATCGCGCCTTGGTCATCGCCTAGATCAGCACGCACGCTGCCCCGATTGACATAGGCATTGCTCATATTGGGATCTTTCTGAATGGCTTCGGTGTAGTCGGCGATTGCCCCTTCGCTATCGCCCAGCCCAAACCGAATATTGCCCCGTTGGTAATGGAAATTGCTGTTGTCAGGGCTTAACTGGATTGCCTGGCTAAGGTCTTCTAGGGCCGCCTGAGTATTTCCCATGCTCTGATGGAGCATACCGCGGTCATAAAATGCTTGACCGCTGGGCTGGAGAGTAATGGCCTGCTCATACTGCGCCAGCGCCTTGTCGGTGGCTCCCGATTGCTGATAGTTTGTAGCCCGCTGCAGCGATCGCTGAGCCAACCACCGCTGGGGAATCTGACTATACATGAGGGCGGCAACCCCAAGAATAGCAATGATCCCCAGACCTAGAGGACGCATCCAGTTCATGGAAGCGATCGAGGTACGGGGGCGCTCCGCTGCCTCGTCGCCCAGGCTGGCGCTGGCTCCAGGGGCCGTCTCCTGACGACGTAGCCGCTGCAGGTCATTTAAAACATCAGACACAAGCTGGTAGCGTTGATGCACCGCCGGACAGACCATGCGATCGAGAATCTCGGCCAGTTCATCGGACAGGTTGCCCTGGTCACGCCAGAGGATCTGAGGAGACTTGGATCCATTGGTAGCTGTGGACGAGTCTCGCAGCTTCATGAGATCTAGGCTCGATAGTCCCGTAATCGCCTGAATGCCGATCATGCCCACGGCATAGATGTCGCTACTAAACTGAAGTTGGCCTTGGGTTTGCTCCGTAGGACGGTAAGTCGATGCCTCTCCCAGCAGTGGAGACGAGGGAGGCGTTTGCGATCGCATGACCTGCGTACTAATTTCATGGAAGATGCCAAAGCCGATCAAGACCCACTGCTGGTCAGACTCTCGGCGAATTAGGTGGGCTGGCTCAATGCAGCGATGGATCACGCCCCAGCTATGAACCGTCGCCACAATATTTAAAATGTCATGTAAAAGCTGGATGACCGATCCCTCGTCCCAAGGACGCCCCTGGGCAAATAGGTCACTGAGGGGACGTCCCTCAATATATTCTTCGATGATGTAAAAGCCAGCGGCTTCTTCAAAGAAATCTAAAATTTTGGGGACTTGGGAGCAGGTGAAGTTGCTCAGCGTCTCTGCCTTTTTTTTCAGCAGCACTGATACAAAGCGTTGTGTTCGAGGGTTCCGACTCGCAATTTGCAATCGCTTTACGATACAGGGCAATGGCTGTTCACCCTGGGTATCTTCAGCCAGGTAGGTTTGCCCAACCGCATTCGATTTTAGAACCCTAATAAATTGGTAGCGTCCACCCAAAAGTTGGTTCATGTCCCCTATTCCCGGCGTTGAGTCGATTATGGCATAGCCACGGGGGTAGGGTGTCATTCGTGTAGGGCGTCATGAGGTATGGACGTCAGTAACAATACGAGCTTGCCTGATATTGTCCCCATCACCCTGAACGGGCGAAGTGATGAATGACGGGGTTGAGGATCTCTGTTGAATTCCCGCTTGAGCACTGCCCCAGCCACCTTGCGTTTTCGTGGCATGGCCAACAAACTTGCACCATAAGAGATTGGGTATCACAAGATTTATGATCTAACCTAGACTAAGGCCGATGGTCTCAGGGTTAACTTAGGTATAACTAATGAAGTACAACCCAGTACAGCTTAGTTCTATCTATAAATACAACCTAAGATACAACCTATGGTTCGCTGAGATTCATCACCTAAGATTGGCATAGTTCACAATTGGGAAGTAGCGTGCAATGGGCGACGAAGAGAAGCAAGTTGACAACGGATCAGACACAATCATCAACCCCTCCGATGGCGATCAGGAGTATGACATTCCTGTCGTCACGAGTATTGATGATTTGCCCGACGAGATGGACAGTGATTCTTCACCCTCAGAATCTCTAAACCCAGATATAGCTTCCTCCGATGAGGCTATTGGCGTAGAAGATGCTCCAGGGGGCGATCGCACTGCCAGTGAACATGCAGCTATTCAAGCGTATGAGTCTAAAATTGCCGCCCTCGCCCAAGAGGTAGAGTCATTGAAGGCACATATTGAAGATCGCAATCTTCAATATGTGCGATTGGGTGCAGATTTTGAGAACTTCCGTAAGCGCACCAGCAAGGAACGGGAGGAACAGGAAGAACGGGTGAAATGCTCTACAGTAACCGAGTTGCTGCCTGTGGTTGACAACTTTGAGCGGGCGCGATCGCAAATTAAACCCCAGACGGATGCCGAAATGGGGATTCATAAGAGTTACCAAGGGGTATACAAGCAACTCGTCGATTGCCTGAAGCGGCTTGGGGTAGCGCCCATGCGGGCAGAGGGCGTTCCCTTTGATCCCAATCTGCACAATGCGGTCATGCGCGAGCAAACCGATGCCTATGAAGAAGGGATCGTCATGGAAGAACTGATGCGGGGTTACCAACTGGGTGAGCGGGTTCTGCGCCATGCCATGGTGAAAGTTGCTGCTGCTCCTGACCCCGTGATACCCTCAGATGAAAACTCTGAAGCCCAAGGGGAGCAAGAATAGAGTAAGGTTGGGCAACCTAGGAGCGATCGCCCCTAATCAACCCGATTAGTCTCTATACATCTCTATATATACGACGTGGGGATCATGGGTGAGCGCCTTGCCGCCAGTCATGACCCGTTGAGCCATCTTGGTTTTTCTGGTCAGTTGGATTGTGGGATAAGCCTTTGCAAATCAACCCGTTCAGGACGGATATTGCTAAGGTTGATTGAATTTTCAACAAGTTGCGGAATACTAAGTTCCAGACACAGGTTGAAGCAGCAAGCGCGACTTGCCCATCATTCAGACTCGTGTAATCACTTGAACGCATTCAGAGCCTCTAGCCATGGGAAAAGTAATCGGTATTGACCTGGGTACAACCAACAGTTGCGTGTCTGTCCTAGAAGGGGGTCAGCCCGTCGTGATTTCCAACTCTGAGGGTGGTCGGACAACCCCAAGCATTGTGGGGTTTGGTAAATCAGGTGAGCGACTCGTCGGGCAACTTGCTAAGCGTCAGGCTGTCACCAACGCAGAAAACACGGTGTTCAGCATTAAGCGATTTATTGGCCGCCGATGGGATGACACCGCCACAGAGCGCAGCCGGGTGTCTTATACCTGTGTCAAGGGCAAAGATGACACGGTGGATGTCCAAATTCGTGGACGTACCTACACGCCCCAGGAAATCTCTGCCATGATCCTGCAAAAACTGAAGCAGGATGCTGAAAACTACTTGGGCGAAGAACCCACCCAGGCTGTCATCACCGTGCCCGCCTATTTCACCGATGCCCAGCGTCAAGCCACTAAAGATGCTGGCACCATTGCGGGGCTAGAGGTACTCCGGATTATCAATGAGCCGACGGCGGCGGCCCTGTCCTATGGTCTTGACAAGCAGGATCAGGAACAGAGTGTGTTGGTGTTTGACTTGGGCGGTGGCACCTTCGATGTGTCTGTGCTCCAGCTTGGCGATGGGGTGTTTGAGGTCAAGGCTACTGCCGGGAATAACCACCTAGGCGGGGATGACTTTGACAACGCAGTCGTCTGCTGGATGATTGACAGCTTCCGGGAGCAGGAAGGCATTGACCTGTCCACCGACAAGATGGCCCTGCAGCGGCTGCGGGAAGCGGCGGAAAAGGCCAAAATCGAGCTATCCAACATGATCAACACCTCGGTCAACCTGCCCTTTATTACGGCAGATGACACGGGGCCCAAGCATCTGGAAACGGAGCTGACCCGTGCTAAGTTCGAGGAGCTGGTGGCTCCCTTAGTCCAGAGCACGATTGACCCGGTGGCCCAAGCCCTGAAGGATTGTGGCCTATCGCCCGATGGCATCGATCGCATCATTTTGGTGGGCGGCTCGACCCGCATTCCAGCGGTACAAAAAGCCATTAGTGACTACTTTGGTGGAAAATCGCCCGATCGCTCCGTCAACCCGGATGAAGCCGTGGCCTTGGGGGTAGCGATTCAAGGCGGGGTGCTAGGCGGTGAGGTGAAAGACCTGCTGCTGCTAGACGTGACGCCTCTTTCCTTGGGCATTGAAACCTTGGGCGAAGTGTTTACCAAGATTATCGAACGCAACACCACCATTCCCACCAGCAAAACCCAAACCTTCTCGACGGCAACGGATGGGCAAACCTCGGTGGAGATTCACGTCCTTCAAGGTGAACGGGCGCTTGCCAAGGACAATAAGAGTCTGGGTAAGTTCCAGTTGACCGGCATTCCGCCTGCGCCCAGGGGCGTGCCCCAAATTGAAGTGGCCTTTGAAATTGACGCCAACGGCATTTTGCAAGTGGCAGCTCGGGACAAGGGCACAGGACGAGAACAAAGCATTCGCATCTCCAACACCGGCGGGCTGAATGACGCTGAAGTGGAACGGATGCGCCAAGAAGCAGAACTCTACGCCGAAGACGACGATCGGCGGAAGAAGCTGGTCGAGCTGCGCAACCAGGCTGATAACCTCTTCTATAGCTACGAATCAACGATTCGTGACAATGCCGAGTTTATTGATGACGGGCTGAAAGCGCGGGCTGCGGAGCGGGTGGCGGACTTGAGGGCAGCGATCGCCGATCGCTCCATTGCGGTAGAGGTGATGCTAGAACGCCTAGATTCCTTGCAGCAAGCTCTGTTTGAAATTGGATCCTCGGTCTATCAACAGGCTAACTCTGAGGACAGTTCCAATACATACACCCCAGACTATGAGCCAGTGGGTGGCGGGCTGAATGGAGCGACGGAACAGGATGATGATGTAGAAAGTTTTGATGAGTTCGATTTTGAGCATGATGAAACCGTGACAGCCGATTACGAAGCCATTGACTAGGGCGATCGCGGTTAGATTTATTCACTCATCCCCGAGTCAACCATGGCTCAGCAGGGAATGGGTCGATTATGATAGACACTAGCGTTCTAAAATGACTCTAGCTACTGCTATCTAGCTATGCTCTCTGGCGATCGCTAGCAAGGCTTAGTGGATCAAGCAAGGCAGGGCATGGGTTACATCAGCCTTAGCGCATATTGGCAACCGCGTTCATTTTCAGAGACATCCCTTTATGGCTCGTGATTATTACGATATACTCGGCGTTTCTCGCAGTGCAGACAAAGAGGAACTTAAGCGTGCCTATCGGCGGCTAGCCCGAAAGTATCACCCCGACGTCAACAAGGAAGATGGGGCCGAAGAGCGCTTTAAAGAAATTAACCGCGCCTATGAGGTTCTCTCTGAGCCAGATATCCGGGCGCGCTATGACCGCTATGGAGAGGCTGGAGTTAGCTCTGGGGCCGGTATGGGTGCTCAAGACTTCAGTGACTTCGGTGGTTTTGCCGACATTTTTGAAAGCTTCTTCAGCGGATTTTCGGGCGGTGGCCCTGGGCCAGGGCAGCCTAGTGGCCGGCGTCGCAATGGGCCGGTGCGCGGCAATGACCTGCGCCTCGATCTGAAGCTAGAGTTTCGGGATGCGGTGTTTGGCTGCGATAAAGAAATTCGCATCAACACCCTAGAAACCTGCTCCGTTTGTAGCGGCAGTGGGGCCAAGCCTGGCACTCAGCCGAAAACCTGTTCCACCTGCGCTGGTATGGGTCAGGTGCGGCGCGCCACGCGCACACCCTTTGGTAGCTTCACTCAGGTATCGGTTTGCCCCACCTGCAGCGGCAGTGGCCAGGTGATTGAGGAGAAGTGTGACGCCTGCGGTGGCAAGGGCCAAAAGCAAGAAACCAAGAAGCTCAAAATTACCGTGCCCGCTGGGGTCGATACCGGCACCAGTCTACGAGTGCCTTCCAAGGGTGATGCGGGGCAGCGCGGCGGCCCGCCGGGAGATCTGTACGTACACCTCTTCGTCAATGAAGATGCAGAGTTTAAGCGAGACGGCATCAACATCTTGTCAGATGTGAAGATCAGCTATCTCCAGGCCATCCTAGGCTGCAATATTGAAGTGGATACGGTGGATGGCAAGCATGAGGTGGAAATTAAATCGGGTACCCAGCCCAACACGGTTTTAGTGTTGGAGGATAAGGGGGTGCCTCGCCTAGGTAATCCGGTGAGTCGGGGCGATCATCTGCTCACGATTTTGGTGGAAATCCCCAACCCCAGCCGTCTACCGTCGGAGGAGCAAGACCTTCTGGAAAAATTGGCCAAACTCCATGGCGAACGCTTTGGCAAAGCCAGTGGATTTGAACGGTTCTTGGGAGGCCTGTTCCGAGGATGAGTCACGCGTCAGCCCCAGATTCTAGTACGGAGCATCGTCTTGACCTTCGAGGGACGCCCTGTCCCATCAACTTTGTGCGCACCAAGCTATATCTGCAGAAAATAGCGCCGGGCGATCGCTTAGAAGTATGGCTTGATCCCGGTGAGCCGATTGAACAGGTGCCGGATAGTCTACGCATGGAAGGCTATGTGGTCGAAGCCATTGAAGAGCGCGCGGATTTCTTTCGGGTGACGGTGCAGCGACCCTTAGACCTCGCATGACGGATGTATCCCTGGGGGTGGCTTCCTCCCCTGATCTGTTGCGATCGCCCCCTTGGACAGGAACGGTGATTGCTACCCAGGCCAACTACTACCAAGTGCGCTTGGATCAACCGCCTGCGGAAGAGTCGGCGATCGCCCCGCACCTCCTGCTCTGCACGCGCCGGGCCCGGCTGAAGAAAATTGGTCAGCAGGTATGGGTGGGCGATCGGGTGGTGGTGGAAGAGCCGGACTGGCAAAATGCTCGGGGAGCGATCGCCCAGGTGATGCCGCGCCAGACGGAACTGGATCGCCCCCCGGTGGCCAACGCTAGCCACATTTTGCTGGTGTTTGCCTTAGTGGAACCGACCCTGGATCGGCTGCAGTTGAGCCGCTTTTTGGTGAAGGCAGAATCCACTCAGCTTTCCGTGAGCCTTTGTTTGAGCAAAGCTGATTTGGTGCCGATTGAGCAGCAGCAGCGTCTGAGCGCAGATCTACAGGCCTGGGGCTACCATCCCTTAATGATCAGCAACTACACCGGTCAAAATCTTGATCCCATTCGAAGACAACTGCGCGATCGGATTACGGTGATTTCTGGGCCGTCTGGCGTGGGTAAATCCAGCTTGATCAACCAACTGATCCCCAGCGTCGATCTGCGGGTGGGGGCGGTATCTGGCAAGCTGGGGCGAGGGCGGCATACCACCCGTCATGTGGAGTTGTTTGAGCTGCCCAGTGGGGGATTGTTGGCGGATACTCCCGGTTTCAATCAGCCCGACTGGGACTGTACGGCTGTTCAACTGGCCCGCTGCTTTCCAGAAATCCGCCAGCGCTTGGAGCAAGCCTCCTGTCAATTTAGCAATTGCCTCCATCGCGATGAGCCGGACTGTGCGGTACGGGGCGACTGGGAACGCTATGACCACTACCTCACCTTTCTCGACGAGGTGACCCAGTATGAGACGGCCCAGGAAAAGCTAGGAGACGGGGAGTCAACGACTAAACTGAAGGTAGGGGAAGACGGACAGGTGACCCATGAACCCAAGCTGTCTACCAAGAAATATCGTCGTCCATCGCGCCGTGCTCAGCACCAAACCCTGCACCATCTCTGCGGTAACCTGCAAGATTTGACCTTGGATGAAGAAGACTAGAACCCTTGCCCACTGCCGCATCCCCATGGCAGATCGTTGGCAACAGGACAGGATCTGGGCTCTGAATGCCCCATTGGCTTACGCATATTAGGAGGATAACCATGGTATATGACTACGATCTATTTGTGATTGGTGGCGGTTCGGGCGGGATTGCAGCAGCTCGGCGGGCAGCACAATATGGAGCGAAGGTGGGGTTAGCAGAGAGCGATCGCCTCGGCGGCACCTGTGTGAATCGGGGCTGTGTACCCAAGAAATTGATGGTCTATGCCTCCCACTTTCCCTCCCAGTTTGAAGAGGCACAAGGCTATGGCTGGAGCCCGGTGCAGAGCACGTTGGACTGGAACCACATGATCACCGCTGTGAACAACGAGGTGACGCGCCTGAATGGCATTTACCAGCGCATGTTGGACAACTCCAAGGTGGATCTTTTTGATGCCCATGCCCAGTTCATTGATGCCCATACCCTCAAGGTGGGCGATCGCACGGTCACGGCAGACAAAATCTTGATCGCGGTGGGCGGCAAGCCTGTCAAACCCAACATTCCTGGTATTGAACATGCCATGACCTCCGATGATGTGTTTCATCTGAGTGAACAGCCTAAGCATGTAGTGGTTTTGGGTGGGGGCTATATCGGCTCAGAATTTGCCTGTATTCTCCATGGTCTAGGAACTCAGGTCACCCAAATTATCCGAGGCCCGATGATTTTGCGCGGTTTTGATAGCGATCTGCGAATCGAAATTCATCAGGCGATGCTCAACCACGGCATCACCCTTGTGCATAGCTTTAGCGTCCTGAGTATCGAGAAAACCGAGCATCGTCTGCGGGTGCAGGTGAGCGGCAAAATCGGTCTAGGCGAAGACGAGGAAGAGTTTCAAGAAACGGTGATCACCGATGTGGTGAGCTTGGCGGCCACCGGTCGTCGTCCCAACTTATCTAACCTAGGTCTAGACAACACCAAGGTTGAGGTGAAGCAAGGGGCGATCGCCACTGATGCCTATAGCCAAACGGCAGAACCCAATATTTTTGCCGTGGGCGACTGCACCGATCGCATCAACCTTACCCCTGTTGCCATTAACGAAGGACGCGCCTTCTCCGATACCCAGTTTGGCAACAAGTCGCGCACCATGAGCTACGACAACGTACCCACCGCGATTTTCACCACCCCGGAAGCCGCCACCGTGGGGCTGTCGGAAGCAGAAGCTCGGGAGCAGTATGGCGATGGCATCACCATCTACCGCAGTCGTTTTCGCCCCATGTACTACACCTTGGCGGGCAAGGAAGAAAAAACCTTGATGAAGCTGATTGTGCATACCGAAAGCCAAAAGGTGCTTGGGGCGCATATGGTGGGCGACTATGCAGCGGAGATTATCCAAGGGGTAGCGATCGCTGTGAAAATGGGCGCAACCAAGGCCGATTTCGATGCCACCGTGGGTATTCACCCCAGTTCTGCCGAAGAATTTGTCACCATGCGTTAGAGGTTGGTAGCAAGATGGTCGATCATTTGTCAACCAGCACCCTAAACGATGTGTGATGACCCACTGGAAAAGCTATAGGCATCTCCTATAATGAAATTGGCGGAGACGCAAGTTTCCGTTCACTCCTCACACCACACTCCGCCTGGACAGTATGTTCAGGCGGTTCCTCTTGATCGGTGGTGCATTATAGGTAGACCCCGTTACACACCTTCTGTTTTCAGGGAATCGTAACCTTCGATACATCCCTTGAACAACAATGCACAACACCCGCTATGATAGAATCGTTGAAGGTAGTGTAGGCAAGGATTTTCACGAATGTCAGCAGCCGCACAAGTTACAGACGCTAGTTTTAAAGACGAAGTTCTAGAAAGCGAACTTCCGGTATTGGTTGATTTCTGGGCACCCTGGTGTGGCCCCTGCCGGATGGTGGCTCCCGTGGTAGACGAAATCTCGGAACAATATGCCGGACAAGTCAAAGTTGTTAAAGTCAATACTGACGAAAACCCCAGTGTAGCTAGCCAATATGGCATTCGCAGCATTCCCACCTTGATGATTTTCAAGGGCGGTCAGCGCGTTGACATGGTGGTTGGGGCTGTTCCTAAAACCACGTTGGCGACCACCCTCGAAAAGTACCTCTAATCTGAGGTCATCGTTGGTGGACAACGCTAATGGTTCCTAACAAGCTTGGGATATCAGGGTCTTTTTAAGGCTGAATAGCACTCTAGGGCTTCATTCCCACAATGGAGCCCTTTGCTTTTGTTGGGGGGGCGATCGCTCTCCCAATCTCCATGCTCATCAGCGCCGTCCGTTTGGATCAGGCAAAGAACGCCATTTCATAGTCCTTGAAAGTTCTCAAAAGTCCTCGAACGGCTTCTGGGCTAAGCCTCGTGAGCTCCAGTTCAGCTTATACGGCCCTGCCTTTCCTGGTTTCTCTTAACCCGAACTGAGGTTGAGACAACGAAATCTGGCCGGCTGACAGCCTACGCCAGTTCCTCCGATCGCTCTCCTTGGGGTAGAAAAACGGTGACGCGGGTGCCCTGCTGCGGACTGCTGTCGATGGTAATCGTGCCGTGGTGGTTTTCGACAATCACCTGAGCGATCGCCAGGCCCAACCCCGATCCGGCCGACTGGGGGCGATCGCCATCACTGCTGTGGGTGCGGGCTGGGTCAACCCGGTAGAACCGATCAAAGAGATGGGGCAGAGCGTCAGGTGGGATGCCAATGCCGGTATCCTGGACGACAATCTCCAATCCTGGTAGGCCATGGCGCGATCGCCCCTCTAGGGTGACCTGCACCTGGCCGCCGCTGGGGGTGTAGCGAATGCTGTTGCTGATCAGGTTGGTGAAGAGACGACTCAGCTGATCGCGATCGCCCCGTAGGCAGCGGCTAGCTGGACTGGGTTGGGCATCGGGCTGGGTTAGGTGGAGGGCGATCGCCTTTTCATCTGCCATGCTGTGCTGTTCTTCCAACACTTCGGTGAGCAACTCCCCAAGCTGGATCGGGTCTTGCCGCAGCGTCACCAGGCTACTGTCTTGGCGAGCCAGGAACAGCAGGTCATCCACCAGTCGCCCTAGCCGCCGGGTGAGCCGTTCTACCACCTGGAGCTGCTGCTGCTGCCATTCGGGATCTGGATCCGTCAGCGCCGCCTGCACATTGGTTTGAATCACGGCGATCGGGTTGCGCAATTCGTGGGATGCATCAGCGGTGAACTGCTTCAGTCGTTGGTAGGAGTCGCGCACGGGGGCGATCGCCAACCCCGACAGCAGCCAGCCAATGGCCGCCACTCCACCCACCATCAAACTGGTGCCTAGGCTCAAATCCACAATCAGCCGCCGCGTGGGCTTGGTCACCTCAAACCAAGGATGACTCACCCGTAGATAGCCCAACACCTGCCGCCCCTGCTCAATCCGCTGGGTCACCTGGCGCAGTACTTGGTCGCCGCTCAGATGCACCGTCTCACCCTGGGGATTGAGGTGAACTGGAATCTGGGGCTGGCTAGCAAAAGTAGACCACAGCAGATCCCCCGTAGGACTGAACCATTCCAGATCAATATGGTCATCCTCCACCGTATCGGCATTGTCGCGAAAACTCGCCTCTAGGTTGACCTGATACTGACGCGGCGCAAGGGGATTGTCTTGGGGCATGGCTTCAATCACCAGCGATCGCCCGATAATTTCCACCACATGGTTGAGGGTATCGTCCACCCGCTCCACCAAGGTATTGCGCACGTAGACGTAAAACCCGGTGGCAAACAGCAGCAGCAGCACCGCTGTCACGGTGGTATACCACAGAGCTAAACGACGGCGGGTCGCCTGAAACATGCCATACTCCTTGGCGCTATTGGGCGCTACGATCCTGAGTATATCGTTCCTGCCAACGATTAAGAGAGCAGCGATCGCCCCCGAGGGCTTAAAACAGGAAGTAACGCTGGGCCATGGGAAGCACCTCCGCCGGTTCACAGGTGAGCAACTCACCATCGGCCCGCACTTCGTAGGTTTCTGGATTCACCTCCATCACCGGCTGGTAGTTATTCAGCTTCATATCTGCCTTGCCCACATTACGGATATTCATCACCGCCACCGCTGGTTTTTGCAGCCCAATCTTACCTGCAATGCCTTGAGCCACCGCCGCCTTCGACACAAAGGTCAACGACGTCGCCGCGATCGCCCCCCCATAGCTGCCAAACATCGGCCGCATATGCACCGGCTGGGGCGTGGGAATACTGGCATTAGGATCGCCCATCTGGGCCCAAGCGATCGCCCCGCCCTTAATCACCAATTCTGGCTTCACGCCAAAGAACGCCGGTTTCCACAGACAAAGATCCGCTAACTTACCTTCCTCAACTGAGCCAATTTCATGGGCAACGCCATGGGTGAGCGCCGGGTTAATCGTGTACTTGGCCACATAGCGCTTCGCTCGGTGATTATCATTGCGATCGCTATCTTCCGACAATGGGCCGCGCTGCACCTTCATCTTATGGGCCGTTTGCCAGGTACGGATAATCACCTCACCTACGCGTCCCATGGCTTGGGAGTCGGAAGAAATCATGCTAAAAGCACCCAGATCATGCAAGATATCTTCAGCAGCGATCGTTTCTCGGCGAATGCGCGATTCTGCAAACGCCACATCTTCAGGAATGCTGCGGCTCAGGTGATGACAGACCATCAGCATATCTAAATGTTCTTCTAACGTATTCACCGTGTAGGGACGGGTGGGATTCGTCGAAGAGGGCAATACATTAGACTCGCCACAAACCTTGATAATATCCGGCGCATGACCGCCCCCAGCACCCTCCGTATGGTACGTGTGAATCGTTCGTCCCTTAAAGGCAGCGATCGTATCTTCCACAAAACCAGCTTCATTGAGGGTATCGGTGTGGATGGCGACCTGGAGATCATAGTCCTCAGCAACGCTCAGACAGGTATCGATCGCTGCCGGAGTGGTTCCCCAGTCTTCGTGAAGCTTCAGCCCGATCACCCCCGCCATCACCTGCTCAATCAATCCTGGCTGCTGAGCGCTGTTGCCCTTACCCATGAAGCCAAAGTTCAGCGGAAAGGCATCCGTTGCCTGCAGCATTCGCCAAATGTGCCAAGCGCCAGGCGTGCAGGTGGTGGCATTGGTGCCGGTGGCCGGGCCCGTACCACCACCGATCATCGTCGTTACCCCAGAAGCGATCGCTGTCTCAATTTGCTGGGGACAGATGAAGTGAATGTGGGCATCAATGCCACCCGCCGTGAGGATCATGCCCTCGCCAGCGATCGCCTCCGTCCCTGGCCCGATAATAATGTCTACGTCATCTTGGATGTAGGGATTGCCAGCTTTGCCAATTTTGTAGATCCGTCCATTTTTGAGACCCACATCCGCCTTGACAATGCCCCACCAGTCCAAAATCAGCGCATTGGTGATCACGGTGTCTACCGCACCCTCCGCTGTGGAGATGGGCGATTGTCCCATACCATCGCGGATCACCTTGCCGCCGCCAAACTTCACCTCGTTGCCATAGGTGGTAAAGTCCTGCTCCACTTCGATAATCAGAGCCGTATCAGCCAATCGGATGCGATCGCCTACGGTGGGCCCGTAGGTTTCGGCATAGGCGCGGCGATCCATGCGATAGCTCATAGCACTCCCTCAATGTTGACATTCATGGGCGATTGTCTCAGGGGTCTGGTTTACACCGTTGTACCCTAGGACACTAACTCGCAAAGGGTACCACAGAGCGATCGGCTTTTGACAGGTGTTGCTGAAGGTTAAGGCGATCAGGCTGCATCCGACATTCGAAGTGACCTTTAGAGGGTTCTTGAACATTAGACATGCGCTCCATGCATAACCACTGAATCCTCAACCGAAGAGTGGGGTATCGGCATTTGTATACATCTGATGAAAGCATTTTTATCGGGGAGCACCTATGAATACACTAGGTACAATAGTACTTGCTGGGCTAACAGCCACACTTATCTCTATGGCTGCCACCAAACCCAGTGAAGACGACTATATTCAACATGCAACGACTGTTATTCCGCCAAAAGTTTGTGCGGACTTAGCCCTCAGAGCAAATCCTTCCATAACCAGACAGAATGTGATTCAGACTTGTGAGAATGCAGAAGATATTTCTAAGTTTTTTTTAGATATACTTCCATTTCCCTTACGTAGATTTCTCGATAGAGGGCTCCAAAATTTTGTGACCAATAATTCAGGTTGTAAGGATTATTTTGTATTGCAGATATGTTCCACAGATTTGTTAGTCTATGAACATAAAAGTCTGGCGGTTTTTGGCCGATTGATCGACCTAGATCCTTAGCCCTACCTTCAGATTAGGCAGTCCCCCGGTTGACCATCCTTAACCAGAATAGCTAGATGCTGAGCGATGTCTGACTTACTGCCAGCGACCCACCACAAGACGAATCGTGCCATCAGCCAGCGTTTCTTCCTCTTCGATCGCAAATCCTTGGGCAGGGGCGATCGCTTTTAGATGATGGTAACCATAGCGCTGGGTGAGTTGATTGAGCCAATCTTGACCATAGTCATGGCCGCGATCGTAGTCAGAAATAATTGCTTGGTAGGTGCCGTCATCTTGGCGCTTGAAGCCAAGGTCGTTACTGAGATGGCCAAGATACTTGCGGCGAACGATCACCTCAGCGGTTTGCGATCGCCGGTCTCCTTGGTAGCCATACAGCGACTGGGCGGTTGTGTGATGTTCCACGGTGCGGAAACCGAGGTCTGCCAAGGCTTGCAGGAGAGCATCAGCACTCTTAATCTGAGTCTTAATAGCGGAGAAGTGGGACATGGATTTATGGCGGGGTTCATTAGCCCTATGCTAACTCAACACCTCGAAGATCCTGTCATGGGTCATGGTGTTGAGTTCATGCTCTGAAACCAAAACTATATCTAAGTGCCTAGCTTGTCTCATCGTCTACCCTTCTTCCGCCGGAAGCGATCGCTCTTCAGCAATGTCTTGGTAAAACAGATAACCTACATAGAGCGACGCCACTGCGGCAAAATAACACCAGACAGAAATTGAAGCTGCACTAAAATATCGCGCCACGATCACCAATGCTCCAAGGACTAGCCAGCCTAGTCCCTGCACGGCAGACTGATTCACCAACAGTAATGGAGCTACGATAGTGGAAATGTAGAGCAATCGCCCTAGAGCTTCTAAGATAGGAGAAGACGTCAGATCTTGGAGTTTATAAGCGAGCCGCTCCTGGACAGTCACGGTCAGCCAATCGGGATTGAACGCTAACGGTACCAGGAAATAGGCAGCTAAGAGCATCCCAAGCAGGGTCATGATCTGCCAGAGTCGCCTGAAGCGCGATCGCGTTTCGAGCATCCAGGCCATAAACGGTGTCCAGACCAGCCAAAAACCATGGGAAAAGAAGATAAATCCCGTAGCCGCCGCTGTAAGCATGGCTGAGTTATGGGCATCTATCCCCAGCCACACGATGCCTTCAATAGCCTGCTGGATGCCAAAAGCCAGTGGGAAGGCAGCTAGGGGCAAATAGTGGCGATCGCTTTGCCAGGCTTTGTTGATACACCACCCGCCAATGGGCAGTAGCGCTGCGCTGATGGTGAAACTCGCGGTTGCAGAAAAGCACATGGCTCCACTCCTCATACATTTAGCTCAGCCCGTTGCTGAATAGCGGCATAACGCCACAACATTTTACATAGAGTTTCGGATCCTGTAGCTAGAGGTTTATCTCCTGGTTCAGTAATACCAAGAAACCACTATTCAGCAATGCTTCTTTTTTGACCAATAGTAACACAAGTGTTACTATTGGTTGCATATACATATTATTGTTATTACTTAAGTCTATTTGAAATCTGGTTCATCAAAAAAAAGTAAAATTTTGACTATGGATGTTCGTGAGTACTTGAGAGAAGATGGTTCAAGTCCATATCAAGAATGGTTTAATCGTTTAGATGGTTTAGCAGCAGCGAAAGTGACAACTGCTCAGAAACGCCTAGAACAAGGTAATACATCTAGTATCAAATGGTTTGATGGCATTGGTGAATATCGGATTGATTGGGCCCCAGGATACAGAATCTACTTAGTTCAGGATGGGAAACAACTCATTGTCCTGTTTGGAGGAGGCACAAAAAAAGGACAACAGTCAGATATTGATCAAGCCAAAAAGCTATACCAAGACTATAAACAACGAAAGAAAGAAGCGAGAAAATCAGCAAGCCAGGGCGAATCGAGCAAGAAGCAAAGAAAAAAGAGAGCACAGCCATGACACTCACAAGAGACTCCAGAGAAACCGTCCATGCACGACTTCAATATGACTCTGAATTTGCGATCGCACTCCTGGATGAAGCGGTCTATCTCTTCCTCAACGGTGAACCAGAAACAGCAAGACTCATTTTAAGAGATCTCGTCAATGCAACAGTAGGTTTTGAACATCTGGCAACTGCAACATCTAAGCCCAGCAAAAGTCTTCACCGGATGTTATCTGCAAAGGGTAATCCCACGATGGATAATCTCACAACTATTTTCAATGTTCTTCGTCAGGAACTGCATGTAGACATTAGAGTCCAGACGGTTCCTTGTATCTAAAGCCACGTCTCTGATCGAGTGCTACAGAGAACTGACACACAACTAGTCAGAAAACGCCTAGAGTAAGCGTTCGAGCATCTATCCGAGGGGGCGATCGCTTCCCTATCCCTCACTCCCGCTCCGAGGAATCAATGCCGCGTTGAGTGGCATAGCGGCGCAGTTCTGCCATGAGCTGGCCATCCTTCGAGGCCGTTCTGGCTCCGGCTTCCGCTGCCCAGCGCTTTAGGTGTTCGATTTGGTCACGGGCGATCGCGGCTAGGGGTACGGTTTCCTCGATCGCCAGCATAATATCTTCGGTGGTGAAGTCTCGACGCTGACCGTTGACCACTTGACTGTAGCCTCGATGGACGCCGTCGATGATCACCTGTTCAATTTCTGCGCCGCTGAAATTCTTGGCTTGACGAGACAGAAGGGCTAGGTCAAACTCCCGAAGGCGGGTGGGACGCAGTTTTTGCAGATGCACTTTGAAGATATCCTGGCGCTCGGCTTCGGTGGGTAAGTTGAGGAAGAAGATTTCGTCAAAGCGTCCCTTGCGTAACAGTTCGGCGGGCAGAATTTGCACATTATTGGCCGTCGCCACGATGAAGACTGGGCTGGTTTTTTCCTGCATCCAGGTAATTAAGCTACCGAAGACTCGCCGACTAGTGCCCGAATCGCCATCAGCACCGCTGGTAATATTGCCGAAGGCTTTGTCGATTTCATCAATCCATAGCACACAGGGAGCGATCGCTTCCACCAACTGAATCATCTGCCGCACCCGGCTTTCGCTCTCGCCCACGATGCCGCCAAAGAGGCGGCCGCTATCGAGTCTTAGCAGCGGCAGTCGCCATTCACTGGCAATGGTCTTGGCGGAGAGCGATTTCCCGGTGCCCTGAATGCCCACCAGTAGGACACCCTTAGGATTGGGGATGCCATAGCGTCGTGCTTCTTCCGTGAAGGCATCCTGCCGCATCCGCACCCAGAGTTTCAGGTTTTCCAATCCTCCAACGCTTTTCAGAGAATTTTGGGGGGTAAAGAATTCTAAAATTCCCGTCTGGCGAATCGCCTGTTTTTTCTCCTCCAAAACATGCAAAATGTCGGATTCATTCACCTGCTGTTTGGCAGCGATCGCCTTGGCTAAGACTCGACGAATACGTTCTCGACTCAGACCCTGGCAGGCTTTGACGAGCTGTTCCCGAGCTAGTCCAGTCACCTTCAGCGTATCGGTCACCACCAGTGATGAAATCAGATAGTTAATCTCCGCTGCATCGGGTAAGGGAAAATCAATGACCGTAATATCTTCCGCTAACCCAGGGGGAATTTCTAGGGTATGGCTGAGTAAGATCAGCGTCTTGCGGCTGCGCTTCAGGTCGCGGGTCAGGTTTTTCAGTTCGCGGATCACCGGAGCCTGTTTTTCACTGTTGGGCTGCTGTAGGGTGGGGTGCAGATCTCGCAACACAAATAGCACTGGCTCTTGGGGCGGTACCTGGGCAATGCGCGCTAGGGCCGCCATCACCGATCCCTTGGCCGTGCCGTCATCACTCCAGCCCCGCACCACGTCCCACAGCAGCAGATGCCGGGGCGGATCGGTGAGCGCTGCCACCCGCTGCAACACCTGTTCCACCGGCTCCTCCTCCACCGACACGATGTAGAGAATCGGAAAGCGGGCCCGAATCATCAGGTCAAGTTCATGGACAAGGGGCTGGTGGGGCAGGGGGGGAGATGGGGTCATGGCTCCAGAAGCGATCGCGTTCTTCTAGGATGCCACAGGGCTAGCCACTACACCCTGCCGTTCTAGGGCCGCCGCCACTTGGAAGAGCTTCGCTTCTTGGTAGGGTGCGGCAATGAGCTGGACGCCGATGGGCAGTGCGCCGGGGCGGGCCACTGGCACGGACAGCGCCGGTAAACCAATGAAGGAAATCGGCTGGGTGAAGCAACCTAGATGGGCGCGGGGCACCAGCTCCACGCCGTCGATCACCATGCGGGTTTGGCCAATTTCCGGCGCAGGGCAGGGAGTAGCAGGGGTCATGATCACGTCTACGGATTGGAACACCTGGGCCACCTGCGCCTGATACCACCGGCGGAAACGCTGCGCCTGCACATACCAATCGCTGGGCATCATCGCCCCGGCAATCAGGCGATCGCGGGTGGCGGGGTCGAAGTCTTGGGCCCGTCGTCGGAGGTTAGCCATGTGCAGGTTGCCGCCCTCGCTGGCCGTGATCACATAGGCGGCGGCCCGGGCCCGGCTCGATTCCGGCAGGGTGACTTGCTGGGTCACGCCGAGGGCGCTGGTCACTTGGTCGAGGGCGGCAAATACCTCGGGCAGGCCGCCTTGGGCAAAGTAGTCATCGGCGATCGCTATCCGTAGGGCATCGGGATCGGCATACAACTGGTCAACGGTGGCCGTAGGGGGGCGATCGCTGCATACTGGATCCCGCGCATCTGGCCCCTGTAGGGCATCAAAACTAGCGGCGATGTCGCGCACAGAGCGGGCGAAGGGGCCGATGTGATCCAAGCTAGCCACAAAAGGAAAAGTACCCGCCCGCGATAGGCGGCCGTAGGTGGGCTTGAGGCCAAAAATGCCGCAGAGGGATGCCGGCACACGAATCGAGCCGTTGGTATCCGACCCCAGGGTGAGGGGTACCAAGCCCGCCGCCACGGATGCCGCCGAGCCGCCAGAGGAGCCGCCTGCCACTCGGTCTACATCATGGGGATTATGGGTGTTGCCGTAGTGGGTATTTTCCGTGACAAACCCGTAGGCATATTCGTCCATGTTCAGCGCCCCCATGAGGATGCCCCCCGCTTGCTTGAGGCGGGCGATCGCTGTGGCATCCTGGGTGGCGGGGGGCGTATCTCGCTCAATCATGGAACCGGCGAGGGTGGTGAGACCGGCGATATCAAACAGGTTTTTCACCGCAAAGGGCACGCCTGCCAAGGGGCCTGGGTCTTGTCCAGCAGCGATCGCCTCATCTACAGCCTGAGCTTGGGCCATGGCATCGTCGGCCAAGACCGTCGTGAAGCAATTCAGTTGGGCATCCTGGGCCTGGATGCGATCGAGGCTGGCGGTAACCACCTGCACCGCACTGACTGTTTGGGCCCGCACGGCGGCGGCAGTGGCGATCGCATCGGCGGTGGCGAGGTCAATCATGGCTTGGAAAATCTGGCGAAAAGACAGGAGAAAGATCGTCTGCAGGAGATAGCTCAAAGGCAATCACCGGCTGGGCTACACCGTAGATCATCGTCACATTGCGAATCACCGCTGCCCGAGACTCTGGGGGAAGCGATAGCCCCATCAAAGCAGCGGTTTGATCAACGTAGGCGCTAAAACCTGGCTCGGGAGAAGGCGTGGACATACACAACAGAACTGCTAAGAGCAAAAGCTTGGGAACGTAGAAACAATGGCTGATTCACTGGCATCCCTGCCCTCACCCTAAATCCCTCTCCCAGAACGGGAGAGGGACTTTGAATCCCCCGCTCTGGGAGAAGGGGTTGGGGGATGTAGAGCTTGCGCTTCCCGAAGGGTGGGTCAACTTGCAAAACTGGGATGCACTCCGTAGGAACAACGGCGGGAAGCGGGAGAAATGGTGAATATTGGTGTGATTCCCTTTCCTTTAATACCATTGGAGGGACGAAAATGGGATGTAGGTGAGCAGATGTTGACCAACCCTGATCCTCCTGCCCATCGACTACACTCTAGGCGTTGTCGTCTCCAGTCCTTCGAACATCCCCTGACCATTACCTGGCTTGATCCTACAACCGCCGAGCATTCAGCATGGACTCTCTTCTTCTCATCGCCAGCCTCATCCTCTTGGGTCTGGTTGCCTTCTACACCTGGTTTGTGTTTCAACTGCTGCAAACCGTGCGTCGCGAAAGCCACCTCTACCGCAGCAGCTTAGATCAGCAACTGCGGCTGACCACCTTCCCCCACCTCTACTGCGACCTGAGTAGCGATCGCCCCTCCGGCACCCTCACCCTAGAGATATATAACATTGGCTCCCAGCCCAGCACCGATATCCTGGTGAGCACCATCGGCACCTACACCGCCGAAACCTTGGACGTGGCCACCCTAATGCGCAACTACATCCAGCCCCGCCATCGCAAATATCCTCTGCAGCCCGACAAAGTCGGCTACTACGGCATTCGCAGCAGCGTTCGTAGCCCCATGCTGCCCTACCAAAAACGGCTGGCGATCGCCCTCCAGTTTCCCGTCTGCCCCGTGGATGTCTACGCCCTCGTGCAGTACCGCACCATCGTGGGTGAAAATTACTATCAGCTTTATTGCTTCTCGGAGCTGGACGACCAGGGGCAATATCGCGCCAATATTCCCGATGCCCATCCCCTCACGCCCATCGATCGCATCCATTTCTACGACCTCGATGCCCTAGAGCCCCCCGCCCGTGAGGGATCTCTTCCCTTTTCCCTGGCAGATTTCATTGATCTGTGGAACCATTCCATCTCCCAGCGGTTTACCACCCTCTATACCGGCGACTATGCCACCCCAACCGAACTGGAGGTGAATCGCCCGTCCGTCTAGGTCTAAAGACGGAGTGCAACCCTCGAACCGAACCAGATCGGACGGCATTTACCCGTCTAGAGAACGTAGGATAATCGGACGGACTTCATTAAGATTGGAGATAGGTGCAGAGCCAGTACCGATTTGCCATGGTCTAATTCTGGTAACCGCGCGATCGCGCCCCTGCATCCATTACTGAACTCACGGGATAACCTACATGAACAACAATATACGCATTGGCAACTTGTTCGGGATTCCCTTTTACGTCAATCCCTCCTGGTTCATTGTGTTAGGGCTTGTCACCCTCACCTACAGCGGACAGCTCGCAGTGGTCTTTCCAGAACTAGGGGCACTGGCTTGGGTACTGGGGTTAGCAGCAGCGCTGATGTTGTTCGCGTCGGTATTAGCCCACGAGCTAGGGCATAGCGTGGTGGCGATTAGCCAAGGCATTGAGGTGAACTCCATCACCCTGTTCATTTTTGGTGGACTGGCTAGCCTCGGCGAAGAATCCAAAACCCCAGGCGATGCCTTCAAGGTGGCGATCGCTGGCCCATTAGTCAGCTTTCTCCTGTTTGGCATTTTTTCCTTGGTCGGCGCTGTCGTTCCCCTGCCGGGCCCCTTCCAAGCGATCGTGGGCTTATTGGCCTACATTAACCTCGCCCTCGGCGTGTTTAACCTGATCCCCGGTCTACCCCTCGACGGTGGCAACGTCCTCAAAGCCTTGGTTTGGAAAATCACCGGCAAACCCTACAAAGGGATCGCCTTTGCCAGCATCGTCGGTCAATTCTTCGGCTGGGTCGGCATTCTCTTGGGGATTGCCTCCATCTTTAATCTCACCAGCTTCGGCAGTGTCTGGACATTGCTGATCGGCTGGTTCCTCCTGCAAAATGCGGGTCGCTCGGCTCAGTCGGCAGCCATCCAAGAAAAGATGAGCGGCTACACGGCCCTAGACGCCATCTATGCCGACAGCCCCGTCACCAAAGGCAGTCAATCGCTGCGAGAATTGGCCAACAACTACATCATTGGCAGCCAGCGCGACTGGCGCAAGTTCTTGGTCACCAATGACGACGGTCAGCTCGTTGGCGAAATCGACGTGGATGCCCTGAAAACCATTCCCACCAACGACTGGTGGTCGGTGACGGTCGATCAACTCACCCATCCCATTGAAACCCTGACAACCATTCCTGCCAAGATGCCGCTGCTGGAAGCCCTCGGTCTCTTCCAAGACGATAATGCTGGCGTCGTGGTGGTCGTCAATGAGAACAATCAGGTGCTCGGTCTGCTAGAGCGCGATTCAATTTTCCAGATGCTGCAGCGTCAGGAAGAGGAGAATACTAGCGAAGAAGCGATCGCCCTCAACGCACCCAGCAGCGACGCCCCTAGCGACTCGGTCTAACGTCTCAAGGGTTCGTCAACAGGAACGGGCAGGACATGCTCACAGGAATGCTCCTGCCGGCGACGAATCTCCCACGAATCTAGCGCCCACAGATCTCCATCCTCCTAGGTGAAACCCATCGCCCCTAGGAGGATTGGTTTTTTAAAGAATGGCGCACACAGATGCCAATTTGGGTATCAATGGTCATAATGTGGCTCACCAACCAGTCGGCTAGCTGAGCATGAGCTTTGCGGGCGATCGCTTCACTGGCACCGCTGTCCCGATACTCAATCCGTAGGTCGCTAAAGATCTGCAAAAATCTGTGGTGAGCTTGTTGATTGGTTTCGCCGATGGCACAGCGATGTTTGGCAGCGCAGCTTTCTTCTTGCTCGAAATGCCATTCGGTAAAATATTTGAGAAACGTCAGCAGCTTCTTAATATAGCTGGCTCCGGTTCCTTGCTCGATCGCATCCGATAGATCATTAAACGCTGTGATCAACTCCTTATGATGAATATCGATCATAGGCACACCAACGCTCAGGCTATCTGTCCATTCAAATTTCTGCATAGATCCCCTAACAGGCTTAGATAACGGCAGGTTACAGCGGATAAGACACAACGGCTAACCTATTTCTAGGCAACATCCATATATCTCTTACGCTTAGAATGCCCATCCAGATTGCCAACCTGTAGCGATCGCTCCCATTGACAGAAAACGTAATGTGAACAACCCCTCACGGACTGGATACGGTGGAACTCACTCGTCTAGGGTGAACCATCCAATTCAGAGGTTGGGGGATCAAGGCAGCGATCGCTGAGCCGAGCGAAGCCAAGGTCAGCGCCAGCATTTAGGCACCCTCGCCACCCATGGCTGGCAGGTCAATTTCCTTAATGCAGGTCGCGCGGGATAGGGACAGCACGCAGTCGATCACGGTAAGCAGATCGCTAAGTGGCACCGCCTCGCCGCCCACTAGCGCGTTAGCCGCTAAATCTGCCATCACCTCCGGTGTACCCACGTTGCCAGGATTGATCACCGTCACCCCAATCCGCGATGGCCGCAGTTCTTCTCGCAGAGCATGAACCACGCCCCGCAGGCCAAACTTCGAGGCCGAGTTCGCCACTTCCCGTCCCGAAAAGTTATCGCGCCCGGAGAGCGATCCCATCAGGATAATTTTCGGATTCTGGCTACATTGCAGGGACGGAAGCAGGGCTTGAATGAGACGGATGGGAGCCAACAAATTCACGTTCAGCACACGCACCAGATCGTCGTCGGAACAGTCCAAAAAACGATACTGGGGCGTGAAGGCATGGGTTTCCCAGGTGCCGCCCATATACAGCAAGGCATCGAGAGGGCGATCGCCCACTACCTCCGCCACCCGTTTTACCCCAGCTACAGTGGATAGATCTGCTTCAATCCACATGCCATAAAACGACGGCGTGCGGGACACAGAGATGAGGTTATCGATCGTGGGCTCTAAATGCTGGGCAACGGCTGCACCAATACCGCGACTGGCACCAGCAACCACTATCCTGTTCATCATGGTGAAATTGGCTCAACCTCTACGTCACAACTGGTTTCAGTATAGCGATCGCTCTCTTGCGTCATCGAATACCCCATCCAGTCTAGGGCATATCCAAACCATAAAAAAACCTGGCATTTTGAGCGATCGCGTTCATCGTCCGCTATGAATAGCTTACGGATCTCCCTAGCCTCAACGCTAAAACGCCATGATGGATGCCGCGCCTGCACGATTGATTTTGGTCATCGATGCCAACCCAGACCATAATCGCATTATCGAAACAACCTTACATGAAACCTCAGGATGCTATCAGATCGTGGCGATCGCTAGTGGACTGGAGGCCTTAGATTTTCTATATCACCGAGGGATCTACGACGCCTCTCCCCGTCCCGATATCATTCTTCTTGACCTCAATCTCTCAGACGCCGATGGTCTCGATCTCTTGGCGGAGATCAAAGCCGATCATCAACTGCGCCGCATCCCCATCGTGGTGTTCACCCTCTCGGATCAATCCGAGCACATTCTCAAAAGTTATACCCTCCACAGCAATTGCTATGTGCTCAAATCCGACGACCTGCACAATCTCGCCAGCATTGTGAAGCGCATTGAGGAATTTTGGTTAGGAATTGTGACGCTGCCGGTGGAGTGACCACATCACCCATTACGTCACTATGTTAAAAAACGTGATCATTATCCAAGGTAAGTATTGTTTCTTGATGAGCCCCAGGCGAATATACACAAATCTTTGCGGAATCTAGATAAATTCTGGTTTATTTAAGAATTGCCTTAGGAAAACCTGTGGATTTGTACGATATGCTGCCAAATAGGTTCAACTAAACGGGTCTACAACGGCTATAAATCTTATCTATGATCATGCTGTCAGAGGATGACTTGGGTGAGGAGTATAGACGCAAGGCTGATCCAAACGTTGGACAACATAGAGGCTATTGCCATAAAAGCCCTGTAGGTTGGTCACGCGCTGCTTGCCCCCATCGCCGACCTTCCAGGAGTCTCATGCTCTTGGATACCCTAGACTTGATAGCCATGGCGATCGCCAAACCCCCTCTGCTTCATCCTCATCAGCCTCAAAACCATGATTTCCCTACACGGCATCACCTGAGTTAGGACAATGGACTGGGCTAGGGTACAGAGCGGCTACCTAGAAATTGAGGCATTGCTGAATTGATAGATGATTTGCCCTCATCCCCAGCCCTTCTCCCTAGGGAGAAGGGAGCTAGAACTCCTGTCTCCCTAGGGAGAGGGCGGATTGAGCAATTCATACTTGTATTCAACAACGCCGAAATTGACTTAGAACACTAAACTCGTTGAAATTGTCACAAGACTATCCTTGGGAGGATGCTATGGTTGCGGTCGATCTTGATGCTCAACGCCTTAATCTCACCCATCTCAAACAGCCTGAGATTCATCACCTTGTCAAAATTCAGCCCCATGGGGTGGTGCTGGTGCTAGATGAGCCGGATCTGCGCATTTTACAGGTGAGTCGGAATGCCTCTAAGCTGCTTGGCGTCAAGGCGGAGGATCTGCTCGGGCAAACCCTCGACGAAATCCTCGATCCCTATCAAGTCGATCGCTTTCGGGCTGGGCTATCCTACAACAACTTAGAGCTGATCAATCCAACCAAGGTATGGGCGCGGCGCAACGGGGATGACTACAGCGTGTTTGATGCCGTCTTCCATCGCACGGCGGATCACACCCTGGTTCTAGAGCTAGAGCCTGCGGTCACCCAAGACAACATTCCCTTCCTCAGCTTCTATCACCTGGCCAAGGCATCTATTCAACAACTGGAATCAACTGCCAGCCTAGCGGACTTCTGCCATATCATTGTGCGGCAGGTGCGCAGCGTCACGGGGTTTGAGCGGGTGATGCTCTACAAGTTTGACGAAGACGGCCATGGGGAAGTGGTGGCGGAAGATAAGATCAAGGATATGGAGTCCTATCTAGGATTGCATTATCCAGAATCTGACATTCCTAGCACGGCGCGCAAAATGTTTCTGTCCAACTGGATTCGCGTCATTCCAGATGCTACGGCGGAAGCCGTTGACCTTTATCCACCGGTTAATCCCGCCACCGAACAGCTCACCGATCTCACCCTTTCCATCCTGCGCAGTGCCTATCCCTGCCATTTAGACTATCTGCACAACATGGGTGTGGGCGCATCCCTGACGATTTCTTTGATGAAGGATAACAAGCTGTGGGGTTTGATTGCCTGCCACCACCGCACGCCCAAGCTGGTGCCCTATGAATTGCGCAAGGCCTGCGAATTTTTGGGCCGGGTCATCTTTGCTGAAATTTCCACCCGCGAAGAAGAAGCCGACTATAGCTACCGCGCCAAGCTGGCTCAGGTGCAGACGGCGTTGATTGATTTCATGTCGGAATCCGACTATTTTGTGGACGGGCTAACGTGCCACCATCCCAACCTGCTGGATTTGGTGGACGCTAAAGGCGCAGCCATCTGTTTCAACGGCACCTGGACGACCGTAGGGCAAACGCCGCCAGACGAGGAACTCAACTTTTTGGTGCAGTGGCTGAACAAGACGGTGGATGGGGAGGTGTTTGCGACCAATGCCTTACCCCTCGCCTACTCCGATGCCGAGCGCTTTAAGAATGTGGCCAGCGGCCTGCTCGCCATTCCCCTTTCCAAGCGCAGCTATGTGCTGTGGTTCCGCCCTGAGGTCATTCAGACGGTGAACTGGGGGGGCGATCCCAACCATGCCTACGAGGTGACCGATGAAGGAGGAGAGGTGCGGCTCTGCCCTCGCAAGTCTTTTGAACTATGGAAAGAGACGGTGCGCTTCAAGTCGCTGCCTTGGAAGCCGGTGGAAATCAAGGCGGTGCTGGAATTACGGAAAGCGATCGTCAATATCATTCTGCGGCAGGCCGAAGAGCTGGCGTTGCTGGCCCAAGATCTGGAGCGTTCCAACGCAGAGCTGAAGAAGTTTGCCTATGTGGCATCCCATGATTTACAGGAACCGCTGAATCAGGTAGCAAACTTTGTGCAACTTCTGGAAATGCGGTACGACGAACGGTTAGACGAAGACGGCAAGGAGTTTATTGGCTTTGCCGTGGAAGGGGTGAGCTTAATGCAAACCCTGATTGATGATGTGTTGGTCTATTCCAAGGTTGATCTAAAGGGGGTGGAATGTGAACTCACCGACCTAGCCGATCCGTTAGGTCAGGCGCTGAGTAATCTACGGGGGCGGGTGGCTGAAACTGGCGCGGTGATTACCCATGACCCCATGCCGACGATTGTGGTAGACCGCACCCAACTGATGCAGCTTTTCCAAAATCTGATGGGCAATGCCATCAAGTTCCGTAAGCCTGGCGAGGCACCTCAAATCCATATTGGCGTGCAGCGGCGGGAAGATGATTGGCTGTTCTCTGTGCAAGACCATGGCATTGGCATTGATCCACAGTTTGCCGAACGCATCTTTGTGATTTTCCAACGCCTCCATACCCGTGATGAATATCCCGGCTCCGGCATGGGATTGGCGATCTGCAAAAAGATTGTTGAGTGCCACCGAGGCAAGATCTGGGTGGAGTCAGCCCTAGATCAAGGGACAACGTTTTATTTCACGATTCCTGTAGGAGGGCGCGATCGCAACCATGCTAGCGGACGAACGACTCAAAACTATCCTTTTGGTCGAAGATAATCGCGGCGATATCCGCCTGATCCAAGAGGCCCTCAAAAGCACCACGTCGCCCTGTGACGTGGTGGTAACTCGGGATGGCATGGAAGCGATGACCTACCTACGACAGAATGGGGACTACCAAGCGGCCATCCGTCCCGACTTAATTTTGCTGGATCTGAATCTGCCGAAAAAAGATGGACGGGAAGTCCTAGCAGAAATTAAGGCCGATCCCAATCTTCAGCACATTCCCATCATTGTGCTCACCACCTCGCGTAATGAGGAAGATATCTTTAATAGCTACGATTTGCATGTCAATTGCTATATTTCCAAGTCACGCAATTTGGCCCAGTTGTTCAAAATTATTCGCGGGATTGAAGAATTTTGGTTAGAAACAGCGATCTTACCCCCATCCGAGGTGCCCCTAACCGAGATGGGATAGCTCACGAGCCGCCGCCTTCCCTATCCCACATCCATGTTCTCTTGGTTGAAGATAATGCGGCAGAAGCGCGGTTGCTTCAAGAAGTCCTCAAAGGTACGCGCCATCAACGATTTGCCCTGGTGCATGTCAAACGGTTGAACGAAGCGATCGCCTACCTGCAAGACCAGCCTGCCCAGGTGGCCCTCCTCGATCTGACCCTCCCTGACAGCACTGGTCTCGATTCCCTCGATACCCTGATTCGAGAACAGCCCAGCCTGCCCATCGTGGTACTCACCAATACCAATGATGAAGACTTGGCCGTGCAGGCGGTGCGACGCGGAGCCCAGGATTATCTGATGAAGCGCCATGTCAATCAAGACCTGCTGGTGCGATCGCTCTGTTATGCCATCGAACGCAAGCAGGCGGCGGAAGCCCTACGGGAAGCCAATGAGGTGCTGGAACATCGTGTACAAGAGCGCACGGCGGAATTAAAAACGGCGAACGCCCTCCTACGCAAGGAAATCGATCAACGACAGCGCATTCAAGAACGCCTAGAGCTAGCTCAGGAAGCCGGCAAAATTGGTACCTTTGAGTGGAATCTCTACACAGACACCATTCTCTGGAGCTGCAACCCAGATTCTCGTTGCCCAGATATGCCGACTGCCGACGCTATTCCCTACAAAACGTGGCTGCAGCGCCTACATCCTGACGATCGCTCTCGCACCCATCAGCTATTCTGGCAATCAGCGACCCATCAAAACGAGCTCGATACAGAATTTCGCACCCTGACCTCCACCGATGAAGTGCGATGGACAGCCATCAAGGGAAGTGTCTTCAGCGATAGCACCGATCAACCCCTGCGGATGATTGGTATTCACATGGACATCACCGAGAAAAAACAGCTAGAAGCGCAGTTCCTGCGAGCCCAGCGCTTAGAGAGCCTAGGCACCCTGTCTAGCGGCATTGCCCATGATCTCAATAATATTTTGACGCCCATGCTGGCCGTGGTGCAGTTACTGCCCTTAAAAATCCCAGATTTGGATCCAAGCTCTCATCGCCTACTCAATTTACTGGAAACCAGTGCCCATCGGGGTGCCACCCTCGTGCAGCAGATTTTATCCTTTGCCCGAGGCATTGAGGGCAAGCGAATTACGCTCAAAATCAACTACCTGCTCGCCGAGATTAAGCAAATTATTGAGCAAACCTTACCGAAATCGATCGCTGTTTGCATCAATGTTGATCCCGATCTGTGGAATATTTCCGGCGATGCCACCCAACTGCATCAGGTATTCATGAATCTATGCGTCAATGCCCGTGATGCCATGCTGCAAGGCGGCACCCTGGACGTAGTTGCCCAGAATCAATGCATTGATGATCAACAGGCGCGTCTTTATCTAGATGGAGCAGCCGGCAGCTATGTTGTGGTTACCGTCTCAGATACCGGCACCGGCATCCCACCGGATATTATCCACCGTATTTTTGATCCCTTTTTCACGACCAAAGATCCAGGACGGGGTACCGGGTTAGGTTTATCCGCTGTCCTAGGTATCGTCAAAAGTCATGGCGGTTTTCTAGATGTCCAAAGCCAACCGGGACAGGGCAGCACCTTTACTGTTTTCTTACCTGCCTGCCAGCAAGAACCCATGTCTATCTCAACAGAGCTAGATATCCTAGCTGGGCATCAAGAATGCATTTTGGTGGTCGATGACGAAGAAGCCATCTGTGAAATCACCAAAACGACCCTAGAGACTTACAACTACACTGTCTTAACCGCAAACCACGGCGGCCAGGCGATCGCCCTCTTTGCCGAACATGGGCCAGAGATCTATTGCGTCTTGATGGACGTGATGATGCCCACCATGGATGGGTTAACCACCATTTCTCTGCTGCGACGCTTGGATCCAAAGGTGCGGGCGATCGCCATGAGTGGTCTGAGTTCTGCCGAGGCGATCGCGGAATCAGAACGGTTAGGCTTTCAAGGCTTCCTAGCCAAGCCGTTTACCACACGAGATCTCCTGCATAGTCTACGGGGCAGTGACCAAGCTGGGGATTAAGCTGTTGATACAAGACAAGCGATCGCTCCCCTAGATGTAAGACAAGCGATCGCTTCGACATCATCCTTAGTCCATCACTTCGACAACAACCGGGTCAGCAGTGGCGGTATCTTGGCGATTCTTAGCCTTCGAAGCGGTGCGGGCTTTCAAAACTTCCATGGCCATCTGCGATAGCTCTGTCACCAATAGGGTCACGATGATGCCATCATCCAACCAACCGATCACGGGAATGAAATCTGGAGCGAGGTCAATGGGGCTAATCAAATAGACGATCGTTGCAATCACGATGATCCAGCGATACTTGGCGTTGCGCAGGGTGGAACGATACCAGGCGTAAAAGGATTGGGCAAGATTCTTCATGGGTGGCCTCAAAGGGGGTGATGCTTTCCATTGTTCCAAGAAATTGGGCGATCGCCCAGTGTAGATATTGCCCTCCAGGGGTAGGGTGTTCCCCCCACCGGCCATCCGCAATGGAGCGATCGCTGCTGTAGGGGCCCAGATCCATGGCTCAAAACCAACCGTTTCCCGTCACACTAGAATGGAGCATAGCGATCCTCTGCTGTATCCTGTTTGACCTGTCTGAACCCGATCGAAGCATGTTGCACCCTCACTCTGGCCCTCTCAACCCGATTACCTGTGACTGTTGCCCCCCGGATCCGACCCATGATCTAGAAGCGGCGGCGGTTAAACTCCAACGGCTCTGGCTAGCGCTGGTGCTCATGGGCGGTTTTGCCTTAGCAGAAGGGGCGATCGCTCAGTTCAGCCATAGCTTGGCCCTGCTGGCGGAGTCGGTGCATATGATTTCCGATTGCCTGGCCTTGGGGCTAGCGCTTTTGGCTAGTTGGCTGGCCCAGCGTCCTGCCACCCAGCGCGCCACCTTTGGCTACCGCCGCATCGAAATTTTGGCGGCCTTGGTGAATGGATTAGGACTATTGGCGATCGCTCTGTGGATTGGTGGGGAAGCGATCGCTCATTTGCAAACGCCCCATGCAGATATTTTGAGCCGACCCATGCTGATCACGGCGCTGGTGGGCTTTGGCATCAATACCCTGAATGCATCGTTGCTGCACCATCATAGCCACGATGACTTGAACATCCGTGGCGCATTTTTGCATATGGTGGCGGATGCGGCCAGTTCTGTAGGGGTTGTGATTGCCGCGATCGCCATCGCCCTCTGGGGCTGGACTTGGGCAGATGGCCTGATTAGTTTGCTGGTGGCCGGACTAATTGGTCTGGCTACCCTACCGTTGATGTGGCAAAGTTTACGGGTGCTGCTCGAAGCCGTTCCGCCCCATCTAGATGTGGACACGATTCGTACCCATCTCCTAAGTTTTGAGCCGGTCAGCCAAGTCCAGCGCCTACACCTCTGGGCGATCGCCCCCGGCCAGGTGATGCTAGCTGCCCATCTTTCCGTATCGCCTACCCACGTAGACGGCCGCGATCGCCTCCTGGCAGAACTGCAAACCTCTCTGCATGAGCAATTTGGCATCAGCCAGTGCTACTTACAAATGACCCATCCCTACTCAGCTCTGATGTCTAGCCTGCCATCCCTAAGTCCTTCCCAGGATGAAGCGCTGCGGTAGACTAGTACCGAAAGATAGAAGAACGAAGACAGAAAAACGAAAAAGACTTCTAGGACACACAAGGATTCCTGCTTTAGCAACTAGGCGGGTTACGTCCGCCTCAGAGTGCTAGCTTCCTACTTGCGACTAAAGCGGCTATCCTGCCAAGCATCGCCCACGCCCTTGAGAATGCCTCGGGCAATTAACCCAATGCCGCGCCCCACCACGTCGGTCAACACATAGATGACGCCGCTGCCCACAAAGGCGATCGCTGCCCGCAGACGAGGAGACACCGCATCACGGGCTTCCAGCGCGAGGGTGACCACGTAGGGCAAGCCAGACAGTTGCTCTAGATCCTGGGTGCGCGGTGCATAGACAGCCACTTGGCGAATGGCCCGCCCCCGCAGGGCAAACAGGCGATACTGACTTTCAAACATATCCGTCGGCTCGGCAAAGTAGCGGCTTAGCCGATAGCGCCAGGATAGATCATTGCGGAAGCGCTCCATCTCTCGAAAGGACATGACGCGGCGATCGTAGAGCGCCTGTTTAATCGGCTCTACGTTGGCAAAGCGATCGAGTAACGGCTGCACGACGGCGTTGGCTAGCTGGATGACCAAATGGTCGAGAATTAGCTCCGCACGGGCGATCGCTGCCGGATTGCCCACCGGATAGGCCGTTCGTTCCACCCACAGCGGGGTTTGAAACAGGAGATGGGCCAGCCAGTCCACTACAAAGGGAATGGGATCGAGCAGTTCTCGCTGAATGCGTTCCTGATCGTCTAAAATCACGGCGACTACTTCCACCGAGCGATCGTTGAGCGAAACGGTGTAGTAGCGTCCTAGAAAATCAATCACCACCGCCTGCCATAGATCGAGCAAAATGGGCGATCGCTTCGTCTCCAGCTCATCCGGCTGCACCTGGGAGTAGCGAAGTTCATCCAAGATTGCTTCCAGTCGCCGCAAAATCAGATAGCACAATTCCCGCCGCTTTTCATCCCGCAGCACGTCGATTTCTAGGGGCATTTGGGTTTGGTTGATCAACGGCTGCTGTAATTTGGCCAACACTGCGTCAAATAAGATCGATTGCACATCATGCACCGCTGCCAACTGTGGTTCTAGGGCCCCCGGCACCGGCAGTTGCACGATCGCTCTGGTCTCATCGGGGGGTGGGGGCGAAGATTCCGGCTCCGGCTCGGGTTCCACCCTGGGCAGATCCGGCACCAGCCAGCGCCGCACCAGCCAGCGAGCTGCCTGCAGTTCCCGCTGTCGCCCTTCTATAATCAGCCGCTCCACCTCGTCCATGGGGTTCTCTAGGCTGGCGGCGATCGCTGCTAGGGCATCCTCAATTTGCTGCAGTCCCGATTGTCCAGTCTGTCGCCAAAGCCTGCCCCAGGGGCCCAGGGGTTGCCCGATCGCCCTAGGTGTTTCAGCGGCAGGAGCGATCGCCCCCTCATCGGCAACTAACCAGGTCGCTTGACCCGACCGCAGACGACGCATCACCCCCACCAGCACCTCTGCTGTCGCTTGGCGAGGACAATAACCATCGGCATCCACCTGCTGCGCCGCGGCAATGAAGATGGCTTCCGAGCGATCGCTTAAGAGCAAAACCGGGCGATCGGGCTGATCCTGCTTCAACTGTCGGCACAGATCTAGCCCTTGCATGGCTGTGGAGTCCCTCGCTCCTAGGGCAGCCTCTAGAACAATCAGATCAAGAGGGTCTGCATCCGATCGCATGGATAGGATATCGAGGGCGATTGCCCCCGTCTCGGCTTCTGCTACCACCTGTAGATCGGGAAAACGCTCCAGCCCCAACCGAAACCCCAACCGAAACACCGGGTCGGAGTCCACGATCATAATCTTGACGACCCGAGTGACGGCAGACTCTGACGGAGACACAGGGCGATCGCTCCACTGACGAATGAATGACGTTTTGGCCGCGCGTTATCAGGTATGGAACCAGCGGGCTAAATGCACTTTAGCTTAGCACTCTGCCCTATTCTTTGGGCATAGCATCCCTTGGTGCTCTTCCGTGACAACGCATTGAACAATCATTGAAAAAAGGAGGTAGATGATTCTACCTCCTCAACTGCAACGGGATGTTAGTGTTCCAGTTATTGTTCCAAATCTAGGATCAATAACAGCCGTTGCGGCACCAAGCCTAAGGTCTCAATCCTGAAACCTCAAACTTACGTCTTCAGCCTTAGTAGCGGAAACCGCTGTTGGCACCGGGCTTGTGGACGATAAAGCTTAGGGTTTGGCACTGTTTGATGTTGTCAAAGGACACAACACGCACATAGCATTCGCGGTATTCGGTGCGGCATTCGTTCACTTCTGCCAACACATCCTGCACAGAAGCAACACCAAATAGGGGCAGCTTCCACATCGTCCAGTAGTTCTCGGTGGGTTCAGAGGTTTCGTTGAACTCGATGCAAGGAATAAAGCCTTGATCCAGCATGTACTGAACTTGACGAGCAATTTGCTGATCCGTCAGCGGGGGCAGGTAGGACAGATTCTCGTACCGGCGCTCTTTAGGTAATGTCTTCATAGCTCGGGTCTTTATCTCTGAATTGTGGGTTGTGAAAAAACGTGACTGGCACCATGGCTGAGAGCATTTAGGGACTGGAGAGCGATCTCTGTCTCAACCCCTTGATGATCAACCGTGGACTAGTCAGACGGGCGATCGCCCTCTTCCATCACGTCAGGAGTAGCTTCTAAATCCGGTACGGCAGCCGCTGAAAGCTGCGTCATCCGTTCCAGATACTGACGGCGGTGCTCCATATTGGCCTGTTGGATGCCCGTCCGCACCATTTCTGGTAAATAGTCGGCTACTTCTTCCGCAAGATGGGCGCGCACCGTCATCACTCGGAATGCAAGGTCTTGGTTGGCTTGCATCAAGTCGCTTAAATAGACTTCTCCATCCTGGATTTTGCCCGTTGTGGAAAAGTTATTCAGCCACAGGGAGAGGGGAGGGTTAGTTTCGCCCAACTGGCTCACCACCACTCGCACAGCCTGATACGTGAGGTAGCTCACCAAAACCTTGACCGTGTCTTTCGCTATTCTTTTGAGATCCATGACTGACCTCAGACCTTGGGAAGATGGGCTGGAGGGAGGATAAACTCACTGAAAAATATGGCCCATCCTCCACCATCGCCTCAGATCAGACGGTATCTACGGCTTCGAACTCAAACTTGATTTCCTTCCACACTTCGCAAGCCACGGCGAGTTCAGGAGACCACTTAGCCGCTTCACGGATGACATCGCCACCTTCACGCACCAAGTCACGACCTTCGTTACGCGCTTGGATACAGGCTTCCAGCGCCACCCGGTTAGCGGTTGCACCTGGTGCATTACCCCAAGGGTGACCCAAGGTACCACCACCAAACTGCAGCACGGATTCATCACCGAAGATTTCCACCAGTGCCGGCATGTGCCACACGTGGATACCACCGGATGCTACGGCCATCACACCAGGCATGGATGCCCAGTCTTGCGTGAAGTAGATACCGCGAGATAGATCTTTCTCGATGTAGTTTTCGCGCAGGAGGTCGATGAAACCAAGGGTGATGTCGCGATCGCCCTCCAGTTTACCCACAACGGTACCGGTGTGGATGTGGTCACCACCGGACATCCGTAGACATTTTGCAAGAACGCGGAAGTGCATCCCGTGGTTCTTCTGACGGTCAATCACGGCGTGCATAGCGCGGTGAATGTGCAGCAACATACCGTTGTCACGACACCACTTAGCTAGGCTGGTGTTGGCGGTGAAACCAGCGGTCAAGAAGTCATGCATGACGATCGGCATGCCCAACTCTTTCGCAAACTCAGCCCGCTTGAACATTTCTTCGCAGGTGGCAGCAGTCACGTTCAGGTAGTGACCCTTGATTTCGCCCGTTTCTGCTTGAGCCTTGTGGATGGCATCTGCTACAAACAGGAAGCGATCGCGCCAGCGTTGGAACGGCTGAGAGTTGATGTTTTCGTCATCTTTGGTGAAGTCTAGACCACCACGCAGACATTCATAGACGGCACGACCGTAGTTCTTCGCCGACAGACCCAATTTGGGCTTAATGGTACAACCCAACAGAGGACGACCGTACTTGTTCAGCTTGTCGCGCTCAACTTGGATACCGTGGGGAGGGCCTTGGAACGTCTTCAGGTAGGCAACCGGAATCCGCAAATCTTCTAGACGAAGAGCCTTCAGCGCCTTGAAACCAAACACGTTACCGACAATGGAGGTCAGTAGGTTGGTGACAGAGCCTTCCTCGAACAGGTCGAGGGGGTAGGCGATGTAGCAGATGTATTGGTTGTCTTCGCCACGCACGGGTTGAATGTCGTAGCAACGACCCTTGTAGCGATCGAGATCGGTCAGCAAGTCTGTCCAAACCGTCGTCCAGGTTCCTGTGGAAGACTCAGCCGCAACCGCTGCACCAGCTTCTTCGGGTGGTACTCCAGGCTGAGGAGTCATCCGGAATGCAGCCAAAATATCGGTATCTTTAGGTGTGTAATCCGGCGTGTAATAGGTTAATTTGTAATCCTTAACACCGGCATCATACCCAGCTTTCGACTGGGTTCTCGTTTGTGAATAAGACATCGTTTCCCTTCCTAATGAATCGCTGAGATCCGAACAAAATTTCCCTCTGCTTAGCTCAAGCGGAGCGCTCTAAGCAGGCCGTATCTATCTCAACAGGCAACCTGTATCAGGGGCGAACCTACACAAACCAAGATGGCAGGCGAACAAAAGCCATCCACTTGCTTAATTCTTAGCTAAACATTGAGGTTCACCAAAAACTATATCAGGAATCCAATAAGCACAACTTCGAATCTTCTTTGCTGACACATAAGGTTTGTTTATGTTTTGTTTATAATTGTTGCGAATCCTATGAAATCGTTCATTTTGTATAGTTTTTTGTCCTTAAATTCGGCAAAAGGATTTAAAAGTTTACGTTGATGCGATCGCTTCCCCTAGTATTTCTAAAGATAAGTAAACTTGCTTGATTATGGGCCGGCCATGCTGAGCGATTAGGGGTCAGAACTCAGGAGTTGGGATTCGGGAGTTGGGATTCGGGAGTTGGGACTCAGGATTCAGTCCTTGGGAGTTCTACCTTCTGCCGTCTACCTTCGGCTGCCGCAACCTCCAGATTTTCGTACTATATAAGTAGACAGTATGAGTAGACAGCAGACCTACGGTAGACCTGCATAGGTAGACATCAGTAGATCGTGCCATCTAGATGGCAATTTAGGCAGTCGCCCTCAGCGGCTCTACGTCCCATTGGTGAGGAGAACAACCATGTTTACAAACGAACTATCCCCGCTGCTGAAAGAACTAGCATCTCAGCCCGTGGCCTTTCTCGGCGGTTTTGTGAGCGGCGTCTTGCGCCTCAATTTAACCGACGAACCGGTGAAAAGCTGGCTCGACAAGCAGGCAGGACGTCCCTCCACGCCCCCCACAGACACGAATGGACATCAAGATAGGCCGCAGTCCATCACCATTGATTAGCTCCCGGTGATTAATGATACGGTTAGGGGAACGGGTTGCACCGGTCAGCCCCATGTCCGCTGACCTGTCACCGCTTCTGGTTTTTCGTCAAGCACTATGGCATCCAATCTCGATCGACCGAATCTATCTGCGGCGGTGCAGCGCATTGCTCAAGCCTTTCGTATGACAGGCTGGATCAGCCTTTGGATCCAGGGAGTGTTGGCGGTTGTGTCAACGCTGGTGCTCCTCTTTTCCACGGTGATTCTTCAGGTCGAAAATCGATCGCCCAATCAAGCGATCACCAATCCGGGAGCAGGAGCGGGGGTCGCCCTAGCCATCGTGGGTATCATAGCGCTCTACGTTGGCGTCTATTGGTCTTTTCGCTACACTCGCCTCTCCCGAGCGTTGAAGACCAGCGATCGCCCCCCAACGCCCAAAGCCTTGATGGATGCCATTCGCATCGGCTTGATCATCAATATGGTTGGCATGTTCATTACCCTGCTGGGGGGAGAGGCCCTAGTAGGGTCTTTGTTTGCCAAGGCTTTATCCCAACCACAGTCGGGCGTGGCGCTCTACGAACGGATCACCCAGGCGGTGCAGCCTATCGATATTTTGGTGGTGCAGGCGAATACCAATACGGTGCTGGCCCACTTTGTCGGCCTCGCTGGATCGCTGTGGCTGCTGCGATCGCTAAATCGTTCCTAGATGCCACATCATGGTCGATGGGTCTTGACCAAGGTGCCACGATGGATCGAGAGATCTACACCAGAGACAAGCAGCAGCCCCCCGTTCCTAGGTCTCCTAGTACTTCGAGGCGTAATTAATCCGCCTATTTGCTGAGGCGGGAAAGCGTGCGTGTCCTGGAATTCCTGTTCGTTTTTCTGTCTTCGTTCTTCTGTCTTGCGGTACTAGGGCATGAAATCACACTGCTGCAAAATGTGGCGGAGGCTGATGGACTCTTCCAGCAGACAAGCATGACCACTCTGGGGCAACAGGTAGGTCTGGGCTGGGGCAATCAACGATTCTAGGCGGCGGGCTTCATCAACGGAGGGCAAGAGGCGATCGCAACCGCTGGCAACAATCAGCGTGGGCATGGAAATCCGCCGCAGATGATGATCCGGCACGTTCAAATTATGCAGCAGCGACAGCCGCCATTGGGCACTTTGATGGCTGACGCTCTGCATGGCGGAGAGGAGAGCCCGTCGTCCCGCGTCTGATATCCGGTTGAGGGCTGCCAAAAAGGGCAGAATACTCAGGCAGGAGTAGGGGTAGAGGATGCCCGGCAGCCATTGGGTGAAGTGAGATCCCCAGCGGATGAGGGTTGCCCGCTCAAAGGATGAGGCCGGGTTGACCAAAATTAAGCGCTGAAAAAGCCGGGGCGATCGCAGGGCGAGCTTGAGCGCTAAACATCCACCAAAGGACTCGCCAAAGAGATAGATTTGCCCTGTGGCGCTAGAAAACTCCATCTCAATCAACTGCAGCACTTGATCCGTCAAGGCATCCCATGAGCTGAGGTCGTCGCCGGGGATGGATAAACAGCGCACATCAAACGCATCACCTAGCTGCCGTGCCTGGCCATGCTGCAATTGAGCCGTACCGTCCATGCCTGGCAACAAGATGAATGGCGGCTGGCCGGGATTGGGAGCACAGGGCTTTAACAACTGACAGCGCTGGCGCTGGGCGGACTCCAAAACATTTACCATAGGGTTCTATTCAACGGGAATGGGATTCGAGGGGAAGGTTGGTGAACCATCTATCCTCCATGGCGCAGCAGGTGATCGATATCGGCCTGGCATTGCTCCGTCAACTCGGTAACCATAGACCGAGCCTGCCGCCCTTGGTAGGCTTGGCGATGCTGAGGCGTGATCCAAATCGGCTGTCCCACCACCACATCAACCTGTTGATACATGACTAGGGGATGCCAACCCGCTTGGTGAAACAGGGGCTCGGATGGATCAAACCAGCTCAGCAACTGCAGCGGAAAGACAGAATGGGTCATCTCCTGCCGGGAAGCGATCGCAATGGGCAAAATGGCCAAATTTTCCACCGGTGCCCGCAGGGCTAAATGGGCAAACCCCCGATGAAACGATCGAGTTTCGGTGGGGGGCGTCAGTTCCACCATCGGCTGGGCTCCTTCAGGGAAAATGCCGATCGCCTGCTGAGCCTTGAGCAAATGCACCGCCTGCTGGAAAAAGCTGCGCTGATGATCGTCAGCCGCTCCTAGGGGAAAGCAGCCAAACCCTGTAACAATTTCGTTCAGCACTGGCACCCGACTCATGTAGTGGTGGCAGGCAAAGCGAACAGGACGGCGGGAGGCCATCATCACCAAGGGGGCATCCAAAATACTGCGATGATTGCTCACCACCATCAAACTGGCCCCCGACGGCAAGGCAGCTCGGTGGTGATAGGTGACCTGGGTTCCCAGAGTGGATAACAACTGTTGAGAAAGGGCCAGCGGATTCATGGCAGGAGCTGGAGAAAGTTGCACAGGGCTATGTAATGAAGCGTCTTGCTACGATCTTAATTTTTCTTTACGGAAGCGGCAAGGTAGGGATATCCCCGCTTTTCAGGGTTTTTGTCGATGGCGCAGCTCGATGACCTACGCCTCTATAGCCAGATAGAAACCTAGGCTATGGCTGATGGTACACCTAGACCGAGGCGATCGCTCCTTCTCTCTACTCGCCCAGCCCCTTTTGATTCTCGCACTGCATGTCTGCTGTCCCACACAGAAATCAGACGATCCGATCTAAAATGTAAAGAAATCCTACATGAGTCTCTCACAACGTCTCCCCTTCGGAGGATGAAGTGATCGGAGTCAGCAGGATAGGATGCAGAAAGAGATCGATAGGGCAACACCTGATGCTTGCCAACGCGATCGTTGAGCATTTCAACCTCAACCCCTGCACACCTTAACGATAGAACGTATGCTAAGGCTTCCTGGCACTGCTAGGGCTTTAGACAAAGCGTGACTGTGTGCCTCACAATGAAGATTACTGCGAAAGGATGAACACCTATGGCTTACGAATTGCCGGCACTGCCCTACGACTACACTGCGCTAGAACCCTACATTTCTAAGGGCACCCTAGAATTCCACCACGATAAGCACCATGCCGCCTACGTGAGCAAGTTTAACGATGCGGTGTCTGGAACCGATCTAGACAGCAAATCCATTGAAGACGTGATCAAGGCGATCGCGGGCGATGCATCGAAAGCTGGCCTCTTCAACAATGCGGCTCAAGCTTGGAACCATAGCTTTTACTGGAACTGCATGAAGGCCAACGGTGGCGGCGCTCCCAGCGGTACGCTAGCGTCCAAAATTGATGCAGACTTTGGTAGCTTCGACAAATTTGTGGAAGCCTTCAAAACGGCTGGAGCTACTCAGTTCGGTAGCGGCTGGGCTTGGCTCGTGCTCGACAACGGCACCCTCAAGGTCACCAAGACGTTGAATGCAGACAATCCTCTGACCGCTGGTCAAGTGCCTCTGCTGACCATGGACGTGTGGGAACATGCCTACTATTTGGATTACCAAAACAAGCGCCCAGACTACATCTCCACCTTCCTCGATAAGCTGGTGAACTGGGACTTCGTTGGTCAGAACTTAGCCGCAGCTTAGGGGCGTTATCCCAGTCATAAGACCATCCCAGTCATAAGACTTGGGTTATCTATGAAATGACAAAAGACCTGGGTCGTGATGGCTCAGGTCTTTTGCTGGGTATAAACCGTTCGATCATCCTGAACCTGTCGCGAGATCAGACATCGTTCAAAGATAGACGTGCGTTACGGCTACGCCTAAGCAAGCCACATGATTGCCATCCCGTGATCGACCTTGGGTTGGCGCAAAAAAAGCGATCGCCCTGATCGTTGAGATGGGCGATCGCTTCTATAGAATTACGGGGGCTGGTTAATGTCAGGCTTAGAGATCGCCGCCTCGGGCTGCCAACACAAAAATCACCACTGGCCCAGCAATCATAATCATTCCAACCAAGGTCAACTGCGCGATCGCTTCCCAGTTAACGCCACCAATAATGCTTGTTAAAGCCTCCATCGCTCCTCCCAAAGTTTCGATCAGTAAACGTGCTTAGCTTAAACTATAGCGGGAACTCAGACAGATTCCCGGTACCATAGTACAGGGGAAGCTCACCGATATTTTAAGGAATTTTACAAAAATTAGGACGGTTGCCCTTAACGGCGAAAGCAAGGGTCGTGATTTCCCAGCCTGCATCCCTGGTTGATCACCCACAACCTTGATGAAACCAGCCTATGCGACGATGAGGGCCATTCTTCTGGATGGAGCATGGCACCTCATAATTCAGCCAAACGCGATCGCTCCCGGATAACCTGAATCGCACTAGGTCGCCCCCTCGATGTAACCCTTCCCCCACCATTCACTCCTACTCTTCAGCAGACTAATGGCCACTTGGCAATGTGTTAAACAATGTGGGGCTTGCTGCCAGCTCGATCCCACAGAACGTCCAGACCTTGATACCTACCTCGACCCCGACGAACTAGCTCTCTACCTCAGCATGGTGGGCGATGACGGCTGGTGCATTCACTACAATGCCCAATCGCGGGAATGCAGCATCTATGACGATCGCCCTCGGTTTTGCCGGGTGCAGGCGGATGTGTTTGAAGACCTGTTTGGCGTCAGCCCAGACGAACTCAACGACTTTGCCATTGAATGTTGCCACGAGCATATCGAAGGCATCTATGGCGATCGCAGTTTAGAAATGCTGCGTTTCAACCACGCCGTCGGCATTTGAGGCTGGTTTCCAACCCTTGAAAATAGCGTAGATGGGGTGATCTAACGCCAAGCTGAGACTGATTCGAGAGCGATCGGGTTGCGATCGCTTGCCTTTCTAAGGAATAATATGAAAAGAAAATGAAATAACCTGCTGCCTGTGACTAACCTGCCGCCCCCGTCTTCATCCACTCAGCTTCCCCCGCTATCCACCCCATCCGTAGCGGTTCTAGAGGAGGCTGAGGTGCAAGCAGCCGACTCCGGAGCGACTCCTAGCTCCCCAGCCGCTCCGCCGACAGGTGTCCAGGGTCTGACGCTGCAGATTGAGTCTAAGATTTTTGTTTCGACCTTTATCACGATTTTTCTGGCCGAGTTGGGCGACAAAACCCAGCTCACCACCCTGCTGATGAGTGCCGAATCCCAGGCACCCTGGATCGTCTTCCTCGGAGCTGGGGCCGCGCTGGTTACCACAAGTCTCATTGGGGTTTTGGTGGGGCGCTGGCTTTCGAACCGAGTTTCCGAAGCAGTCCTAGAAAAATCGGTGGGAACGCTGCTGATCAGCATTTCCCTATGGCTGGTGTGGGACATTGTTCAACTCTAGTGCAGCCACCTGTTTTGCCCCATTGAGAGGACTCAAGCCACCATGGATTTCAATCTCCTCGGCCTCAGTTTCGTCACCGTATTTTTGTCGGAACTAGGCGATAAGAGTCAAATTGCAGCGATCGCCCTTGGCGGTAGCTCCAAGTCCCTGCGAGCGGTATTCTTGGGCACCTCCGCTGCCTTATTGTTGGCGAGTTTCTTGGGCGTGTGGCTGGGGGAAGGCGTTTCGCAATTGCTGCCTGTCCATTGGGTGAAAACCATTGCTGCGGTTGGCTTTGCGGTCATGGGCGTGCGAATGCTTTGGCCCAAAGCGGCTGAGGTGGACGAAGCCGCTCCCTGTGGCGACGAGTGATGGGTTAACGCCAGTGATCGTTCACCAGCGATCGCTCAGGGATTATGAGACAATCTTTGGGGATCGGAACCGAGACCGGTAAAATTTTTGTAGCCCATGGTAGGTCAAGCAGCGATCGCCTTGGCCTGGCCATCATTCATCGATACAGATATTGGAGGACAGAACCCTGAATACTCGCGTCATTCTCGTACGACACGGCGAGAGCACCTACAACGTTTTGCGGAAAATTCAGGGACAGTGCGACGAATCGACCCTGACTGACCTGGGCCAGCAAGGGGCCATCCAGGTAGGACAAGCTCTGCAAGGTATTGCCCTAGACGCGGCCTACTGCAGTCCACTCCAGCGGGCCCAGCAAACCGCTACCTTAATCCTCGAAACCCTGGCACCCAGACAAGCCGTGCCCGCCCTCCAGCAACGAGATGATCTCAAAGAGATTAACTTGGTGAACTGGGAAGGGTTGACCTTCAAAGAGGTCGAGGAACAGTTTCCCGAACAGGCGCGCCTGTGGCACCAAGAACCCCATCGGTTGACCATGGAGCAGGTCACAGAGGCAGGAACGACCACCATCTATCCGCTGCTGGATTTGTTTGACCAAGCCACCCAGTTTTGGAAAGATACCCTCCCCCGCCACGCTGGGCAGACGATTTTGGTGGTGGCCCACAGCGGCATCAACCGCGTGTTGATCGCAACGGCGTTGGGCCTACAGCCCGAACATTATGTGCGTCTCTACCAATCCAATTGCGGCATCAGCGTATTGAACTTCCCCCATGGCTGGGGTGAGCCAGCTCAGCTTGAGTCGATGAACCTAACGGCCCACCTTGGTAAACCCTTACCTGCAGTTCGGGCCGGGCAAGGCGGCTTCCGGCTCTTGCTGGTGCGCCATGGGGAAACCGATTGGAACCGCGATAAGCGTTTCCAGGGACAGATGGATATTCCTCTCAATGAAAACGGCTATGCCCAAGCGGCTGGTGCAGCGGAATATCTCAAAGATGTGTCCTTGACCCGCGCCATCACCAGTCCCCTCCTACGCCCTAAGCAAACAGCGGAATCGATCCTCACCCACCACGCCGGTCTCGACCTGGAGCTGATGGAGGGGTTGAAGGAAATTAGTCACGGTCTCTGGGAAGGCAAGCTGGAAGAAGAGATTGAGGTGGACTATGCCACCGAGCTGCAAGATTGGAAAGTCGCGCCCGAAACGGTGCAAATGCCCGACGGCGAGAACCTACAGGATGTCTGGACGCGATCGGCAACAGCCTGGGAAGCGATCGCCCGTTCTACACCCGTGGCGCAGCCTGGGGAACCCTTGCCTACGGTGCTGGTCGTCGCCCACGATGCTGTCAATAAGGCTATTCTTTGTGACTTGATGAACCTTGGCCCCGACCAATTTTGGCGGTTTAAGCAAGGTAATGGTGCCGTCAGCGTCATCGACTACCCCCATGGAGCGGAGGGCTTGCCGGTGCTACGAGCCATGAACATTACCACTAGCGGCAGTGTCTTAGATAAAACGGCGGCAGGCGCACTGTAGCTTCGCCTCCTCGGTAGGACTCAAGCAGGCTTGCAGCTCATGGGCGTGGATGTCAATGCCAGAAGGGCCGGTAGTCGGGTTGATAAAAATGTAGCCGACCGTAGCCGAGAAACTGCCCATGGGTCTGCTCACCAGGGGGATAGGCCGTGACGCCAAAGAGGTACACGCCATCACGGCGCGGATTGCGCTCGGGGCGGATGGCTAAGGTGACCGTGGTGCCAGGAGGTACGGCAGGCTCAAACTCGACGGTTAAGGCCTGGGTTTCCTCGTCATACGCCGTGGACTGAATCGCCAGGGCCTCTCCCCGGCTGCGCCGGGTACCTGCAAAGGCGGTGGTGCGGTCGGTGCGGTAACGGATGCGTTGACTGGCGCTGTTGCCCGACTCGGGGGCGATCGCCACGGTTTTGAGGGGTTCACCGGCATTGTCTGGCACCTCTAGGGTGAAGTAATAGGTGCCGCCGGCAGTGGAGGCGGTGGAGCGGCTGGTACTGGTGTCGATTAAACTAGGCGGGCGCTCAAAATAAACGGTGCCATCGGCAAGTTGGAGGGCGATCGCTTGTGGAACGATGCCAACCATACCGATCCCCAGCGCTGCGGCTAGACCAAGGTTCAGAGTACGATTCATCTGCCTGTCCTTCATCGTGCTATCTCCATGATAGCGATCGCCTTCGACGACGGTTGGAGGTTGGGCTAGGGCGATATTAGGGGCGATCGCTCGACCGCAGATCTGGCGATCGCAGGGGTGTCGATTGTTCTTGGCGCTCATAGGCCGCCACAATCCGCTGCACAAGGGGATGGCGCACCACGTCCGATGCGGTCAGATGGCAGAAGGCAATGCCCTCCACCCGATGAAGAATTTTCTCTGCCACAGCCAAGCCCGACTGCTGGTAGTGGGGTAGATCGGTTTGGGTGACATCGCCGGTCACCACCATGCGCGACTGAAAGCCTAGCCGCGTCAGCACCATTTTCATCTGGGCTGGGGTAGTATTTTGCGCCTCATCCAAAATCACAAAGGCTTTATTCAGGGTGCGTCCCCGCATGTAGGCCAAGGGAGCCACTTCAATCACCCCACGCTCCATGAGGCTGGGGATTTTCTCCGCATCTAAGAATTCGTAGAGCGCATCGTAGAGCGGACGCAGGTAGGGGTTAATTTTTTGCTGCAAATCCCCCGGCAAAAACCCCAACCGTTCCCCGGCTTCCACCGCTGGTCGAGTCAAAATCAGACGCTCATACTCATTATTCAGCAGCGCCTGCACCGCCACCACAGCGGCTAGGTAGGTTTTCCCGGTGCCGGCTGGGCCAATGCAAAAGGTGAGGTCGTGGCTGCGAATAGCCTGAATATAGTGGCGCTGGCGGAGAGTTTTGGCGCGTACCGCCTCACCGCGGCGCGTGCGGGCCAAAACATCAGACTGGAGGGCCTGCAGCTCCACCTGTCGCTGGGTATCCCAGGCATGGGACACGGTTTGGATGTCCACCGACGTCACCGGGGATCCGGTTTCCCAATAGGGCTGCAGCAGATCGATTAAGTCTTTACAGCGGCGCATTTGGGCATCTGAGCCCGAAATCAGCACCTGCTGCCCACGCAGCACGATGGAGGTGCCGGTATGCTTTGATAGCTGTTTTAAATTTGCTTCTTGGGGGCCTGCCAGGGCGATCGCACTCTCTGGACTTGGCAACTCAACCGTCAGCATCTGGGTCATACACAACAATACCTACGGTGAGAACATGATTCCCACCCTATCATTCTCACCCTAGGACTCGTCTTGGGCACTGCGCGATCGCGGCCGCACGGGGGGAGTAGGGCGGGACGATCGCGGTGCGGCTGGTCGGGGCGCATCTTCAGTGGGTAGTCCATAGACATCAAGATGGGCTATCTGCTGGGCTGACTGAGCCGCGATGCGCAATACCGTCCGAATGGCTTGAATATTTCGCCCACCCCGACCAAACACTCGCCCGCGATCGGATTCCTCAAAGGCCACCCGCAGCCACACCCGATTGGATGTGGGCATATATTCACAATCGACGCTCAAGGTGGCAGGCTGCTCTAGAAACGGCTCAATTAAGAACCGCAGCAGCGCCTCATAGTTGGGCGTAGATTCTGCAGGGGATGGCAAGGCGGAGGGGTCAGACATGGACTTATTCAGCCTCGGAACTATCCTCAGATGGAGCCGCTTCTACAGCGGTCTCAGTAGCGGTCTCGGTAGCAGGCTCAGCAACTGCCACAGCAGAATCTTTCGGAGCATATTTGGATACGGGACGCTCTAGGATGCTGGCGCGCTCCAGAATATGACGAACGGTCTCAGTGGGCTGTGCGCCCTGCTGCAGGCGACGGAGGATTCCATCGACATCTAAACGGGTTTCATCGGTACGCGGATTGTAGAACCCTAGTTCTTCCAAGGGGCGTCCGTCCCGACGAGCGCTGCTATCCATAGCAACAATGCGGTAGCTGGCTTCACGCTTTTTGCCGAACCGCTTCAATCGCAGTTTGATCATGCCTGAAAAGAGTTCTCCTAAAACAACTGAACGTAGACCATCAACACAAAATTCTTGACCCTATCTCCAAGCGATCGCGCTGGCAGGGCTAGCGACAACCCCCATGACGTGACCTTAGCCTTGGGCTGTAGGTACTGACTGGCTGACGACGTGCCAAGTCAAACTTAGCCCCTTGACCCCAGCGACATACGGGTTAAACACCAAGTACATGATTATATCATCGATTACATGGATTGGCGTAGCGCCGCTTCAATGCTGGAGGTCTAAAGGGGCGATCGCTAGAGGGAGCCAAAGCCTTTTTTCTTCTTGTCTTTCTTTTTCTTTTTGCCCGCCGTGCCGCCGCCAGGATAGCCTCGCCAGCCGGGACGCGGCCCGCCACCGCCCATGCCTGGCATCCCGCCGCCACCGCCAAAGGGATTGCCCATGCCGCCCATACCCGGCATTCCCATGCCTGGCATCTGCCCGCTGCCCATTTGCTGCATCATGGTGCGCATACGCTGGAAATCGCTGACCAGCTTGCTGACATCATTGAGGCTATGACCCGACCCTTGGGCGACGCGCTTACGGCGGCTGGGCGACCCGGACAGGATCTCTGGATTTTTGCGCTCCTCCTTGGTCATGGAGTTGATCATGGCTTCCGATCGCTTGAGCTGGACTTCGCCTTGCTCTAGCTGATCGCTGGAGATTTTGCCCATGCCGGGGATCAGCTTCATCAAGCCGCCCAAGGAGCCCATGTTTTTCAACAGGCGCATTTGCTTGAGGAAGTCGTCAAAATCAAACTGAGCGGAGAGGATTTTCTCCTGCATCTTCTCTGCTTCAGCAAAATCCACCTCTTCCTGGGCTTTTTCCACCAGGGTGAGCACATCACCCATGCCCAAAATGCGGGAGGCCATGCGATCGGGGAAGAAGGGCTGTAGGGCCTCCACCTTTTCGCCTACCCCGATGAACTTAATCGGCTGTCCGGAAATACGGCGCACCGACAGGGCAGCACCCCCTCGGGTATCGCCATCCATCTTGGTGAGAATGGCACCGGTGACCCCAATTTGCTCATGGAAGGTGCGGGTGAGGTTGGCGGCCTCTTGCCCGGTCATGGCATCCACCACCAGCAAAACTTCGTGGGGCTGCACCATCTCCTTGACCTGGGCCAACTCGCCCATCATGTCTTGGTCAATTTGCAGCCGACCTGCCGTGTCGATAATCACCGTATCAATGCCCTCTTCCCGAGCTCGCGCCACCCCTTGGCGGGCGATCTCCACGGGATTGGCATCGCTGCCTAGCTCAAACACCGGCACATTAATCTGCTTACCCAGGGTAATCAACTGATCGATCGCCGCCGGCCGGTAGACGTCAGTGGCCACCAGCAGGGTGGAGCGATCTTGCTTACGTAGGTGCAGCGCTAGCTTAGCCGAGGCGGTGGTTTTCCCTGTCCCTTGCAAACCGGCCATCAGCACAATGGTGGGCCCGTCTTCCGCTTGGGCTAGGGGAGCATTGGTTTCCCCCATCACCTCCACGAGCTGGTCGTAGACAAGTTTGATGAACTGTTGGTCGGGACGGACGCCGGAGATCACCTCAGCCCCTTGCGCTCGGGTTTGCACCTCAGCGACAAAATCTTTCACCACCTGCAGACTGACATCTGCCTCCAGCAAGGCCCGCCGCACTTCCCGCAGGGCTTCCTGAATGTTGGCATCGGAAATCTTGTCTTGACCGCGAAGCTTTTTCCAGGCTCCTTCCAATCGCTCGTTTAGGGCATCAAACATACGTCAGGCTAGGGTTAGGGTCTACAACAGGCGATCGCTTCCACAACAGAAGCGCGTCTTTCTCAAGTCTTCTTTCTCAATTCTAAGGGGTGAGGGGCGTCTCGATCGGCTAATTGGCTAGCGAGGCCAAACCCGTGGACTACAGGGAGGGCGATCGCCCCACGTTTGGCGAACATCCTGCCAGACCTGGGTAAACCAGCGGCGGGCGGTACTTGAAGCGGGGCCACGGTAGCGACAGAGGTAGCCCGACTGCAGTTGGGTCACCCCGGCATCCCCAGGCTGGTTGATCTCAGTCCAGAGCGATCGCGCCCGTTCTAGCTGCTCCGGCTGGGGCGATCGCCCCAGGATGGCAAAACTACCGACGACGGGATAGCCCGCTAGACCGTGGGGGCTGGTGAGCAGGTCAGCATTGGCCGGTAGCCATTGGGGATCGATCCACAGGGGTTTGCCCTGCTGCCACACTTCCGTATGCGATCGCCATTCGCCCTCGGTGAAGGTTTCTTGGCGGGCGGTGCGACCAAAGCGCGTGATCTCCCAGCCTAGCCATAGAGCCTGATCCCCTAGCTCAACCCGGATGGTTTGATGCAGCCGTCCTCCTTGGAAGACGATCAGCTCTTGGGGCAGCCATTCTAGCCAGGCTCCGGCTCCTAGGTTTAGGGTGACAGACTGGGTCGCGGTTTCGCCAGCGCTGCCGTAGAGCTTGTTGGCTGCCGCCGTGGTCAGGAGGGCATGGGTGTGAGGCGCTAGATCTACCGTCGTGGATAAGCGATCGCCCCCGACGATGCCGCCTGCCGTGTGCAGCATGACGCCATGGCAAACCCCATCCTCTGGGTAAAAGGGGCGTTGAATTTTGTAGGGAGCGCGGGCGTGGCGATGGGCCAGGTAGGTGCGCCCGGTGTCGTCGGTGTCAAAGCTCAGGTGCAACTGCCCGTGCCATCCAGTAGGACGGTGGGACGCGATGGGGGCAGTGGTCATAGCAATCTCTAAAGGGGTGTGAGGAGAAGCGATCGCCGCCTATTCTACCAAGATCCGTCGCCGGGCTTTGCTCATGGCCAAGACTTTGGTGATAAGCAACCGTCCTAGGGCAATCCTTAGCGCATCTGCGACGGAAATTCTCCCGTTTGCACCGTCAAAGATTGGGTATCACCCTCACGCCATAGGCTGATCTGTAGGCGATCGCCCACATTACTACTCCGCACCACGTCTTGAATATCTTGACCGGTGGCGATCGCCTCCCCGTTAATCTCCTGAATCACATCTCCAGCTTGCAGGCCGCCTAGGGATGCAGGGGAGCCCGGCGCAACCTCTACCACCACCACACCCTGATCGATGTCGAGTTGCTGGGCGCGGTTGAGATTCGCATTCAGCTCTTGCTTCACATCCTCAGTCAGCTCCACCATGCGAATGCCCAGATAGGGATGCTGGACGCGACCGTTCGTAATGAGCTGGTTGGCAATATCCTGCACCACGTTGATGGGAATCGCAAAACCTAGACCCTGCGCCCCACCAATGATCGCCGTATTCATGCCGATCACCTGGCCGCGATCGTTCAACAGCGGCCCGCCGGAGTTGCCGGGATTAATGGCAGCATCGGTTTGAATAAAGCTCACTTGCTTATCGGGGATGCGGACATCGGCGCTGCTGCGTCCCGTGGCGCTGATGATGCCAGCGGTGACCGTATTGTCTAGCCCGAGGGGGTTGCCAATGGCGATCGCCCATTCCCCAGGACGGATCTCCTCGGCATCTCCCAAGCGCACAATCGGCAAGTTGCTAGCGCTAATGCGAATCACCGCCACATCCGTGACCGGATCCTGTCCCACCACTTCGCCTTCAAATTCTCGTCCATCCCGCAGGGTAACGGTGACCCGATCGGCTCCATCAATGACATGGGCATTGGTGATCACCAAACCATCATCCGCCAAGATAAAGCCTGAGCCAACGCCATCGGTCATCTGTCCCATGTTGGGAGACATATTGGGAGAGCCGCTACTGCCAAAAAATCGTCGTAGCGCCGGATCGTCAACTCCGCCGGGTAAGACGGCCATGCGCCGCTGGGCATCAATGCGCACCACCGCCGGCCCCACCTCATCGACGACATCGGCAATGAAGCTATCTCCGCGATCTGCCAAGACCTGCCCCGACGTACCCAGGACGGGTTCCGGTGTAGGGCGATCGCTTCTGACCTCTGTTAATTCTATCGGCGGCGATGAACTAGCCCGCTCGGGGGTGGCTGCTAGCCAACGATCGACCAAAACGACACTAGACGTACCTACAACGGTTAGTAGAACATATAATCCAATGCGAGCCAGCGACGCACCCCGAGATGACGGTGATAATGAAGATAAATCTGTCCACTGTGGTTTGTGTTGTGCCATGACCAATCTCCTGTTCTATACCCGACGCAACGCCGGCGATCGCAAGTCCACCTAGACCCTTTCATCCCACGGCTGAATGAGTGCAGACTGGGGTAATAGGGACATCCTAGGCTTTCATCATTAGCCTAAGAGACCTATGTGGCGGAGATATGACAGTCATATTCCAAAGATATGGAGTCTTAGCGATCCCCATCTTGAAGACTGCGATCGCCCTAGCCTTGATTTCATCAGCTATTCGCCTTAGTTTGACTCACCGACGACAATTTGTCACATCAAGTTCATGTCAATCACAAACGGTTGACACATCCCCTTGATACGGTTAAGTCATCAGGTGAATGAATGCAAGGGAGGAGCAGGGATTGCCCTCGTTGAGATTATCTCGTCGAGGAACCAGCAATTCGAACTGCTCCTTTTTTTTGTCTAGTTTTTGGTTGTCTAGTTTTTGGTCTGAGCGTTTGATGGGGCAGGTTGGGTCTATAAACCGACCTGCAGAGCTATTTCACCATTCTTGAATTCACCATTATCGAGCTACCCAGGTCTTGATAGAGTAAGTAGCGGGCGATCGCCCCACTTGCATTTTCCCGGTGAAATTCAGCTATGACTACTGTCCTGTTGCCAGCCGTGCGTCTTCTCGATCCCATTCGCCAAACGGATAGCGTAGCGGATGTACTGGTTCAAGACGGGATTGTCCAAGCGATCGCGCCCGCCATCGATGCACCGGCGGACACCGTGATTGACAAGCGCTCCGGTCTGGTCATGGGCCCAGGATTGATGGATCTCTACAGCACCAGCGGTGAGCCGGGGTATGAGGCGCGGGAGACATTGGAGTCGTTGCTCAAGTCCGCCGAGGCTGGGGGATTTACCCGGCTGACGCTCTTGCCTCACATGCAACCGCCCATGGATAACCCCGCCATGGTCACCTGGCTGCGATCGCGGCTGCAAACCTGTGCTAGCGCGGTGCGCGTTGAGCTGTGGGGGGCTTTAACCCAAGGACTCCAGGGCGATCGCATGGCCGAGCTGGCCGAGTTGGCAGAGGCGGGGGTGGTGGGCTTTACCGATGGCCAACCCATCGCCCAACTGAACCTGCTGCATCGTTTGCTCGACTATCTGACGCCCTATGGAAAACCCTTGGCGCTATGGTGCTGCGATCGCTCTCTTTCCTACGGCGGCACGGCCCGAGAAGGACAGGACTCGATTCGTCTGGGACTTCCCGGTCATCCGGCCATGGCGGAAACGGCAGCGATCGCGGCGGTGCTGGAATGTTTAACGCCAGAGTCTTCACCGGTGCATGTCATGCGGATTTCCACGGCCCGCAGTGTGGAGCTGATCCAGCAGGGCAAGCAGCGCGGCTTACCCATCACGGCCAGCACAACCTGGATGCACCTGCTTTGGACGACGGCAGATTTGGAGCACTATGATCCCAACCTCCGGCTAGATCCACCCTTGGGTACTCCAGCGGATCGAGCGGCCCTCGTCCAGGCGATCGCCACGGGGGTGCTCGATGCGATCGCCGTCGATCATACGCCCCACACCTACGAAGATAAGACCGTTGCCTTCAATGAAGCGCCGCCTGGAGCCATCGGACTAGAGCTGGCCCTACCCCTACTGTGGGAGGCCTTTGTGGCAACGGGGCAGTGGGATGCCCTGACCCTGTGGAGCTGCTTGAGTACTCACCCGGCTCTCTTCCTCCAGCAAGAACCGCCCCAGATCGCCGTGGGGCAGTCTGCAGAGCTAACCCTGTTTGATCCCCATGCCGACTGGACGGTGACCCGACAAACCCTCCAGTCGCGATCGCACAACACGCCGTACCTAGGGCGATCGCTGCGTGGTCGGGTCATTCCTTGGACGCAACTGATGGACGAACTGTAGAGACTACCTACAGAAACCAACTACAGGGACAGATGAAAGCCTTGACCGAGGGGTAACGCCGCCACCCAAGGGCGATCGCTCCCATAGCTTTGATCAGGATAGAGCGGCACAGGGTTAATGCCCCCGATCCGTTTGAGGGGCCAAAAGCGCACGACCGCCCGCCCAATGATGTCATCTTCGTGAACATAGCCCCAAAAATGGCTATCGTTGCTGCGATTGCGGTTGTCACCAAGCACAAAGTACGACTCTTCAGGAATGGTCACCGGGCCCCATTCATAGTTAGGTGCCTCAGCAATGTATTGCTCCGCAATCGGCAGGTCATTCACATAGACGCGCCCGTTCGTAATAGTGACGCTGTCGCCCGGTAGCCCAACCACCCGCTTGATCAGGGCATCATGAAAGTCAGGCTGTTGCCGCTGCAGGCCCTCGGGAGGACTAAAGACAATAATTTCGCCCCGTAGGGGTGGACGAAACCGGTAGGAAATTTTTTCAATAATTAACCGATCGTTGACCTGCAGCGTTGGCAGCATAGACTCAGTGGGAATATAGCGCGCTTCAGCAATGAAATAACGAATGCCGAAGGCTAGCACGATGCTCACACCAAAGATTTTTACCCATTCGACCCATCCGTCTTCTTCGGTCTCATGGGAGATGCTATGGGAATCAGGACTTATGGGTTTAGGTCGTTCACTCATTCAAGTTGTCCGGTGATAGGGCATGGGTGCATCCGGCATTTGATTCTAGACTGCGACCTGCTTCGGAGCAAGCGATCGCTGTTGCCAATCTCCTTAGTCTCCAAGCTGCTGGTTGTCGTTCTCTTGGTAGAGCAGGGCTGGAGTGACAGCTCCTAGGCGATTGGGTGGCCAAAACCGCACCGCTGCACGTCCGATAATCGTCTCCCGAGGTACATAGCCCCAGAAGTGGCTGTCTAAACTATTGTTGCGATTGTCGCCCAACACCAGGTAGGCATCGTCTGGCACCACGGCCGGGCCCCAAACATAGGTCGGCTCGGCAGCAATGTAGGGTTCGTCTAAGGGTTCTCCATTGATCAACACCTGACCATGGATCACCTGAACGGTCTCGCCGGGCAAGCCAATCACCCGTTTGATGAAGGCAAAGCGAAAGTCTGGGTTTTGTGCCTGCAAATCTTCCCGAGGCATGAAGACTACCACATCACCCCGAGCTGGATCCTGGAAGCGATAGCTGAGTTTTTCGACCACTAGGTGATCGTTAACTTGCAGGGTGGGCACCATCGACTCGGTGGGAATATAGCGAGCTTCGGCAATGAAGTGTCGGATACCCAGAGACATAAATAAACTTAGCCCCACCACCTTCAAGACTTCTCCCCAAGGATTGGATGGACCTTGAGAGGGGGGAGTGGAGCGATCGCGACGCACAGACTTCATAGGCAACATGTAGGAACTATCACAGGGATCAAGGAAGCCATGGGGGAACCCATCGGTGCCTTGGATGCTATCAACGGCCGGATGTTGGCAGTGGCTAGGGTCTAGGGTCTGCTCTGAGAATGCGACCTGCAAACCTCAAGGCTATTGCAATTCTAGCGAAGATGGTTTGGAAATCTGCTAGGTTTGCAATCTGACCCGTTGTACAGGTCAACTCAGGTATTCGTCGTGACGGCGGCATCATCCGCATTGATCCGCATTGATCCGTAGTGATCCGCCACGTGCCTATGATCATGCTGGGACTAGGACTCCATCTAGGACTCCATCGGATTTGCTATTACTTGCTGGTGAGGGTATGCACGCCGTCCCAGTCGTCATGGGGAGGGTTCTGGAGATAGAGGAGCGATCGCTCTAGGTGTAGATGGGTGGCGCGATCGCCCGGACAGATGGTCTTCGCTTGCTCAAACTGCTTCAGGGCCTGGTCAAACTGGCGATCGCCATAGGCTTGCCGACCGGCGAGATAATGCTCTAAAAATTGATGTTGGGTTGGTGTGAAAACCGCTTGGCGATTGCCTAGGAGTTCATAGATAGTCAGCGATCGCTCCTTACCTTTCACCCGAATGCGATCGAGTTCCCGCACCCAAATTTTGTCGTGGCATTCGCCATAGGTGAACTCGCTGATGATGATGTTGCAGCTCTGATCCCAGTTGCCATAGATTTTCGTCACGCCTTCGAGACGCGAGCTGATGTCTACACCATCGCCAATCACGGTGTAGTCCATGCGCTTCTTGGAGCCAATGTTGCCGCAAACCACTTCCCCGGAGCTGAGACCGATGCCAATGTGCAGTTCGCGATCGCCGCTGCGATGCCGTTCAGTGTTGAAAAGCTCTAGGCGATGGCGCATGTCTAACGCCGACTGCACCGCCTTCCAAGCATGGGTTTCTAGGGTAAGCGGTGCCCCAAAAACGGCCATGAGGGCATCGCCGATAAATTTATCCAGGGTGCCCTTGTAGTTAAACACCGCCTCCACCATGGTCTCAAAGTAGCTATTCAGCAGCGAGACCACCTCCGCTGCTTCCATGGATTCGGTAATCGAGGTATAGCCACGAATATCGGAAAAGAGAATCGTCACCTCCCGACGCTCTCCTTCCATCAGGGCATCTTCCCCAATGGCAATCACCTGTTCTGCCACCTCGGGGTTCATGTAGCGATAGAGGGTGGTCTTCATCCGCTTTTCGCTGCTGATGTCTTCTAGGACGACCAACCCACCGCGCACGCTGCCGGTGGGATTGGTCAAGGGATTCACCGTGAGGTTAATGCTGCGCTCAAAACGCTGCACCCTAGCCTCTGGATCCAGCACCTCGCCAATGCTCCAAGCGGTAAATCCCTCTTGCTCAGGATCCCAAGCGGCCAGAACCGGCAGGGGGTCGTCTTCATCGAAGGCGATCGCCACATGCAGCGTTTGCTCCGGCACATAATGACGGGCCCCGGTGTTCAAACTATCTTCCAGCCGCATCTGCAAGGATTCCACCGGCACCACCGACCACACCGGCCGCCCCACCAGATTCTGCGTCCATAGGGTTTGGCACTGCCACCCCTCGCTGCCCTGGATTAGACAACCCAACAGTTCTAGCGCCGCCTCGTTAATGGTGACAATCCGCCCATCCATATCGGTGGAAATGACCGCATCGGACAGGCTTTGCAGCATGTCTTTCTGGTACTGTTTTTCCAGCAGAATATTCTGAAATAGCTGGGCATTTTCGAGGGCAATGCCCGCCTGGATGTTGAACGCCCGCATGAAGTCTTCATCGGAACCCGTGAAGCTACCCTGATCTTTGTTGATCAACTGCGTCACTCCAATCAGCGCTCCGCTGGAGTTAAACACGGGCATACAGAGAATATTGCGGGTATGGTAGCCGGTGCTTTGATCCACTGTAGGGTCGAAGCGCGGGTCTTCGTAGGCGTTGGGAATATTCAGGGTTTCCCCTGTGGAGGCCACATAGCCCGCGATGCCGCGATTGGCTGGCAGGCGGATCTCCACCCGATTGTTGCGATCGTCTGCCACCGCCACCTTCGACCACAGTTCATGGCGATCGCGATCGATCAAAAACAGGGTGCTGCGATCGGCCTGCATCAGATCCCGCGCCTCATCCATCACCTTGCTGAGGGTGTCATCTAGATTCAAACTTTGCCCCAAGGATGCCGTCGCCTCCAGCAAGGCCGCTGCCCCCCGTTGGTTCCGCGCCGCAATGTAAAACAGATTGCAGCTTTCGAGAATCACCCCAATGGACGCCGCAAATTCACCAAACAGAGACTGATCAACCTCCGTAAACGGCTTGCCATTGGATTTATTCACCAACTGCACCACCGCCACTACCTGACTTTTGCGGTTCAGCACCGGCATACAGAGCAAGTTACGGGTTTGGCGGCCGGTGTGGCGATCGGTATCGCGGTTAAATAACGGATGGGTATCGACGTCGTGAATATTCAACGGTTCACCCGTAGATGCCACATGGCCAATGATGCCGGTGTTCATCGGCACTCGCAGCTCAGCCCCAGGCTGGTCAATGCTCGCCGTCTTACACCAAAGCTGCTGCTTCTCTTCATCCACCAAAAAAATGGTGGTGTGCTCAGCCTGCAAAATCTGCCCGATTTTGTGGGTAAAAGCATCCAGCAGTCGTTCGAGCATCACCTCCAACTTTTCGTTGTTGATGAGTTCGATCGCCTGGAGAAAATACTCAAACTCTGTGGTGATTTGTTCCAGCAGCGTCATGAACTGGGGGACAGGCAGATCCCTAATTTGGCCCGTCAAGTCCACCGTGGAGTCCACCTGAAATAGGTTGGCGAGCATACCGTGAGAGGAACCGGTCATGGGCGTGAAGATTAATGAGGCAAAAACGTAAGGCAGTCCTGAAGCCAGGAGGTCACCCGCTACCCAAACAATACAGTGAGCAATCTAAGGTGGGCGCAATCCTGGGTAACACAGGAGGATCCCATTCCATTCACCAAGCTAGATGCCTACAAAACCGGCGATCGCTCTTCACACCATAACGAATAGGAGTTATTCCCGTCGATAGCTGTGCTCCTGGTTGCCGTACTTGGTAGACCCTAGACCAGCGGAACACCTCCTCTAGCTTATCGGGCTCTAGCTGCTTGGAACCGTCTTGCTCTGGATCAAGATGGAGAATGGTGGGGAGAGCGATCGCCCTGGGGATGCTTGCTGCCTATTCCTGGCTAGGTCAGCTACAGGTCTAGAAGCACGGCTTAAAAAAAGTTAATCTATGGAGATGACTTTTTTGAGCACTCTCCAGTATTGTTGTGGTCTAAATCCTGTGAATGAGGTTCTGCGGCTGTAAGATGATCTCGATCCAGCGATCGCACCCTCTCAGATCACGGTCATCCTAGCGAAGGATGGCGCATTTGGGGCTTGAGCTCACTGCATCTACTCTGATCCTAGGTTCCTAGGGCATTCATCTCATCGTTCAGCACCTGTTCATCCTCCCAGTGGGCCGAGCCAGCTAGGAGAATGACCGCTGTGAAGGCTAGACTATGGAGCGATCGCGGCTAGGGGATAAGACTCTATGGATCCTTGCTTTGCCGCTCACCTGCGCCCGTCTACTCCTTTAAGAATCAGGGCTGGTCACCTGACCTGTTGTTTGTTCTTGTGCACGTCTCGGTATAGATTATGCAGCCGAAATTTGTGGTTCGTTCCCGGCATTTTGCGATCGCCTTTATCTTTGGGTTGGTGCTGTTTTTAGTTGCAGGCACCCATCAATCTATGGTTCGGGCCCTAGCTCCGTCCTCCTCAGCCGCCGCTGTTTTGGGGCAGCAAACCTCAGCTTTGCCGATCATTGAGCCGATGTTGCCCGCGTCTGCGACTTGGTCATCTTTCCCCACGTCCAACCATGCGGTTGATCAACAGCTCCATGCCTCTGCCCAGACGTCATCAGCGCAGCCTAGGGCCGCCATCAGCACCCAGCCTCTCACCGTTGCAGAGGCGGCTAATGTTCAGCAGGTTGAACCGTCTCAAGTGGCGATGAGCGATTGGCTATCTGCCTCGTTCCCCGTGGAAGACTTTCAAACCTATACCTCTCCCTTTGGCTATCGGGGATCGCCTACCGGCGGCTATAACCGAGAGTTTCACTATGGGCTCGATCTAGCCGCGCCGGAGGGCAGCTACATTCGCAGTTGGTGGAGCGGGGAGGTTGTGGAAGTGTCCGACGACAGCAATTGCGGCACCTCTGTGGTCATTGAGTCAGGCCCTTGGCTGCATATTTACTGCCACATGCAGGGCTATGTGGAATCTGATGGTGAAGGACGCTACATGAGCGATCGCAGCGGTGGGCTGCAAATCCGTGAGGGGCAAACCATCACCGCAGGTTCCCGCATTGGCCGGGTGGGCATGACGGGACGAACAACTGGGCCCCATCTGCATTGGGGGCTGAAATATGACAATAGCTGGGTTGATCCAGCCTTGGTTCTGCGGGCCATGTATGCTAGCCAGCAAACAGCATCGCGCTAAGTCATCAGTCTACGTCATCAGTCTACGTCATCAGTCTACGTCATCAGTACAGCCATCAGTACAGCCATCAGTGCAATCATCAGTACAGCTTGGATGCGTCACGGCTACGCCTGACGCATCCTACTCATCTACCAATCCCTAGGGCTTGCTGCGGAGATGGACAATCTCCTAACCCAGGGAACCGCGGCTATTTAGTAGTCTCGCCCCTTCACCTGAGCTAGCTCATCTCCATCGCGAACCCCGTCTTCCGAGTAGTAGCCTGAAGCTTTCTTGGCCTCGATTTCCACTTGGGCATCGGCTGGAATCAGCTCCGGTGGGATCGGCACCCGCTTCACCACCTCGATCCCCGAGTGGGTGATGGCGTTGTACTTCATCTGACTCATGGAGACTAGGCGATCGATTTTGGTGATGCCCAGCCAGTGCAGCACGTCCGGCATCAGTTCCTGGAAGCGCATATCCTGCACCCCCGCTACACATTCGGTGCGTAGGAAATAGGCATCGGCGCGATCGCCCCCCTCTTGACGTTTGCGGGCGTTGTAGACCAAGAACTTAGTGACTTCGCCCAGGGCCCTGCCTTCCTTGCGGCAGTAGACAATCACCCCAGCACCGCCCTCCTGAGCAGTTTGAATACAGGCCTCGATGCCATGAACTAGGTAGGGACGGCAGGTGCAGATATCTGAGCCAAACACGTCGGAACCATTGCATTCATCATGTACCCGCACTGCTAGAGGTATGGTGGGATCGGCCACCGTGTTGATATCACCGACGATATAGACCGTGGTACCGCCAATGGGAGGTAGAAACACCTGCAGATCGGGACGGGTGACCAGTTCTGGAAACATGCCGCCCGTTTGTTGAAACAGCACGCGCCGCAGATCGGCCTCCTCAATATCAAGACGCTGGGCAATCCCCGGCAAATACCACACCGGATCAATTGCCGCCTTGGTGACCACGAGACTGCCATCGGCCTTCAGCAAGGTGCCATCCGCCACGATGCGGCCGGCATCAATCTCGCTCTGGAGTTCAGGAATATTGATATGGGCTTTGGTGATGGCAATGGTGGGCAGAATGTCGTAATCCTCCGATGCCATATCCCGAAAGACCTCACTGACCAAACCGCCCAGGGGATCGAGGGAGACAATCTTGCTGGGGTCGCTCCAACTGGGATAGGGGCCAATATGCACCACGGGTGAGGTGTCAGTGAGATCGGCACGATGGGCTGGATCGAGGACGCCGCTAGCCACGGCCAAGGCTCGATACACGCCATAGGAGCCCGCATGGGTACCAATGACATTGCGATAGGCCAAACTGCGGGGAGAGCCGATCACCGGGCCGCGCACTTGGGGATCTGCAGCTCCCCACTCAATGGGAATACGTTTGGTGCTAGCACGATGGGAATGGGAGGTGAGAATGATGTGCTTCGGCTTCTGCGGGTTATTCACCATATCGATCCATCCGAGTGAGGGGAAAGGTTGTAGTGTATTCTAATCAGAACCCATGGAAATGCTTCAGGGGTGACAGAAGGCCACAGGTGGGGCGGTTCGAGGGACTCAGGCGCGATACCTCGATCACTGAAGCGGGGGCGATCGCTCTTGCGTCCGAACTATAGGGGCTGGTCTGTCCGGCGCATGGGATCATGTATTCGATATCTACCACCATACATCGGGATTCATGGCAGCAGAGGTTCATGTGATTACGCATCCACTGGTTCAGCACAAGCTCTCGCTTTTGCGCCACGTGGACACCCATACCCAAGACTTCCGCAAGTTGCTGAAAGAGGTGGCCATGCTGCTAGCCTACGAGGTGACGCGGGATCTTCCCCTCAAGTATGTCCCCATCCAAACGCCTCTCACCACCATGGATGCGCCCATGCTGGCTGCGGATAAAAAAATGGCGATTATTTCCATCATGCGGGCCGGGCAGGGGCTGCTGGATGGCATGTTGGAGCTGATCCCTACAGCCAAGGTGGGGCATATCGGCCTATACCGACAGCCTAGCTCCCTGATGGCGGTGGAATATTACTTCAAGCTGCCCACGGATATTGAGCAGCGGGATATGTTGGTGGTGGATCCAATGCTGGCGACGGGCAACTCGGCGGTGGCGGCGGTGGATCGACTCAAGGAAGCGGGGCCGCTCTCTATTAAGTTTGTCTGTCTGCTCGCGGCTCCCGAGGGCATCGCCCATTTCCATAGCGAACATCCCGATGTGCCCATCTACACCGCCTCCGTGGATGACCATCTTGACGCCCAAGGCTACATTCTGCCGGGGCTAGGGGATGCGGGCGATCGCCTCTATGGAACGCGCTAGGAGAACGTAACGATTGGAGCATTGAGCGCAGTCGAAATGCCCCAATCCTGATCAAAAGAAGGTTGAGCGGAGCCGAAACCCGGCAGCTTTCATTGACTTGAGTTCACCCACTAGGAGGAGTGATGGCAACCGAGGCTGACACCCTTGCCTATCTAAGATCTACAGCGGCCATTCGCGATCGCTGTGGCCAACTGTTTGACCTGGCCTGTGCCGATCAGCTCAGCCATTTCCGCTGCGACCTGACTCGCCTCAACGCCACCGCCGACTACGTCATCCAGGTGATTGAGGCCAACTATCCCGATTGGGCCGTGCCCTTCCACAGTCGCTGGCGACATTTTGAAAGCGGCGGCCGCGATCGCCTGGCCCACCTCCGCCAGCAGGCAGGAACGATCGATCCCCTCGAATGGGCCCGCATCCAGTTCGACCTAGCGATCACCAGCGTGCTGCTGGATGCCGGAGCTGGAGCCGCCTGGCAGTTTTCCGAACCCGGCACCGACGAGGTCTACCGCCGCTCAGAAGGGCTAGCGATCGCCAGTTTTTATGCCTTCACCGCCGGCACAATGTCCAGCGATGCCCAACAGCCGCTGCAAGCCGATGCCCAAGGTCTACAGCAATTCACCCCCGATCGCCTAGCCGCTGCCTTCCAGGTGAGCGATCGCAATCCCTTAGTAGGACTAGAGGGGCGGGCGGGCCTGCTGCAAACCCTGGGGCGATCGCTGCATCGCTATCCCCACCTCTTTGGACAAGAACACCCTCGGTTAGGGAATTTAGTGGACGCCTTACTCCCCCAAGTGGTCGATCAGTGCCTACCGGCCACCGCCGTCTTCGATGTCGTCCTAGAGGGATTGAGCGATATCTGGCCCGGTCGGGAGGCGATCGCCCAGGTGAACTTAGGCGATGTCTGGCCCCATAGCCGCCTGCCCGATGGCGAGCTAGGCTCCCAACTGGTGCCTTTCCATAAACTCTCCCAGTGGCTCACCTATTCTCTGCTGGAGCCGCTGCAAAGCCTAGGCATCACCATCACCGACCTCGATGCCCTCACCGGTCTGGCAGAATATCGTAACGGTGGCCTCTGTATAGATCTGGGACTGCTGCAGCCAAAACATGCGGGCGTGATGAGCGATCGCCATCGACCAGGCTCGGAGGTGATTGTTGAATGGCGGGCGCTGACCGTGGTTTTGCTGGATCAGATTGCCGCAACGATTCGCCAAAACCGCCAGCAAGATGCCACCCAGCTCCCGCTGGTGAAAATTCTCGAAGGCGGCACGTGGGCTGCCGGGCGACGGATCGCGGCAGACCTGCGAGATGGCTCGCCACCCCTGCAGATTCAAAGCGACGGCACTGTGTTTTAGCTACTTTCTAGCTACTGGGCGCGCTGCGATAAAACGAGTCGGGATGGGCCTTAATCGAGAAGGTCAACACCGTTTCATCCACGCCCTTCAGCTTCAGCGGGCTGCATTTGGTCACCGCATCGTCTTCCAGCTCCAGATAATCGGCTACGGCTGCCGAAATCAAGATTGAGTCGGGGGTGGCGGCTTCTTGAATGCGGGCGGCAATGTTCACGCTAGGGCCGATCGCCGTGTAGTCTGATCGCTCGGCACCGCCAAACATGCCCACCACCGCCGTACCTTGGTGAATGCCGCAGCGGAACTGCACCTTGCCAATGCCCTGTTCCTGCCAACGGGCATTGAGAACTTCCAGGGACGCATACATCTGACGAGCCGCCGCGATCGCTCGATGCACCTGCTCACTGGGCGGAAGCTCTTCCGGCGCGCCAAAAATCGCCAAAATCGCATCTCCCATAAATTTATCCACCGTGCCCCCATGGTCAAAAATGGCGTGGGTCATTTCCGTGAGATATTCATTGAGCAGCTCCGACACCCGCCGCGATCGCAAGGTGTTAGACAACTGGGTGAAGCCAATGATGTCGCTAAACAGAATGGTCACCAGCTTTGGCTCGGGGCGCAGATCAAGCAGCAAATCTCCCTGGGCCGCCTTTTTCACCAAGGATGGCGGCAAGAAGCGCTGCAGAACAGACTCGGTGAGATAGCGATTGAGTTCTTCCACCCGCCGCTCATTGGCCTTGAGGGCCAGCAGATTGCGCACGTCGGCTAACAGTTCGCGATCATTGAACGGTTTGGACAAATAAGCATCAGCCCCCTGCTCCACCCCTTCAATCCGGGTGTCTTCATCGGCACGGGCGGTGAGCAAGATCACCGGGATCCCCTTGAGGGTCTCATCTTGGCGAAGCTGCTGAATCATCTCCAGCCCAGACACCATGGGCATCATCAGATCTGTGAGAATCAACTGCGGCAGATGAGTTTGGGCAAGCTGGAAACCTTCCGCTCCGTTCCGAGCCGTCACCACCCGGTAGCTGGCGTTGCGCAAAATATCCGAGACATATTGCCGCAGATCGGGGTTGTCATCCACCACCAGAATCGTGGGCGCAGTTTCGCCGTCTGCCCCCTCGGGCAAAATACCCAGCACCTCGCCGACCTCACCCTCACCATCCCCAGGGCGATCGGTGGCATGGATTTCGATATCCGCCAGTTCCACCACCGCGCGGCTCGACTCCATTTCAATGGGCACTTCAATCACCTGATCCGGCGGCAGGTGGGAAATACCTGTTTGCAGCCACACCGTAAACGTACTGCCCTTGCTATATTCCGACTCAACGGAGAGATTGCCGCCGTGCATTTCCACCAATTTCTTGACCAAGGCCAGACCCAGGCCACTGCCCTCATACTTACGGTTGGCAGACCCATCCGCCTGGCGAAAACGGTCAAACAAATGGGGAATTTGATCAGGACGAATGCCAATGCCGGTGTCGCGCACCTGCAGCAGACAGTGATCGTTGGCCGACCGCAAACTGACCACAATGCTGCCCCCCGCTGGGGTAAACTTCATGGCGTTCGACAAGAGATTGTAGAGAACCTTGTCAAATTTCTCTAGATCGAGATAAATGGGCAGGCAGTCCTCCAGATCGGTGGATAGGTGAATCTCTTTGCGATCGCAATAGTGATGGAAGGCATCCACAATCTGGGCCACGAAGCTCTTGAAATCACAGGGGCGAAAACGCGGCTGCATTCGGCCCGCATCCAAGCGCTGAATGTCGAGGAGCTGATTCACCAGGCGCAGCAGGCGGCGAGAGTTGCGCAGGGCAATTTGAGACTGATCGTAGGAAAGACCTTGCCCTTGGGCGATCGCTGCCTCTAGGGGGCCAATCGTCAACGTGAGCGGCGTGCGAAATTCGTGGGACACATTTTGGAACAGCTCATTTTTCTGCTGATCCAGCTCCAGCAACTGCTCCGCCTGCTGACGCGTTTTTTGGTAGAGGCGAGACTGCTGAACAGCGATCGCTGCCTGCACGGCCACGGCCTGGGCCAGCTCAATTTCCTCCTGCTGCCACTGGCGAGAACGGCTCGACTGCCGCAGGGAAATGCTGCCAATGATATGACCGTTGTACAGCAGCGGCACCACCAACAGCGCCCGGGCCGGCAACCGCAGCGGGAGATCAGGCATATTCATCTCAGGATGATGGCCCAGATCGTCAATAATCACCGGACTCTGGGTGGACAGAAGCTGCTGCAACACCGGATTTCCCTCAATCGGCACCCGCGACGTCGGCAGGTGCGATCGCACCAAGGGAGCCTCACCCTGGGCAGAACTAGCGATCATCCAGTCAGACTGCGGCTCAGGATGAATCTCACCCAGGGTAAACGGCTGCTCTGCGTTTTGATCGGTGGCATCATGCAGCCCCACACATTGGACAAATTCATCCCCAGCCGTCCACAGCGATAGGGCACAGCCGTCGGTATGCAGCGCCTGCCCCAGTTGCTGGGTAATCGCCGCGAAAATGTCTTGGGGATTCAAACTCGACCGAATGGCCGTGGTGATGGTATTGACCAAAGCCTCTCGCCGAGCCAAGGCCCGCAGCTTTTCATAGGCCCGCGCTTGGGCCAAGGCTGGGGCGGCTTGGTTGGCCACCATGGCAATCAGTTGCACATCGTCATCCTGCCAAACGCGAGGCTGCTGCTGATGCAGGGCCAGCACCGCCATCAGTTCTTGCTGACAAATCAGAGGCACAATCAACGTTGAACGAATATTGGCCTGGCTATAGATGTGGCGAACGCAGCCGCCGTTGGGAGCCGATCGCTCTAGTCGCTCATCGGTGACCGTATCTTGAATCACCTGAATGGTTTCCGTTTCCCACAGCGTATGGATCAGGGGACTGGTGGTGGCATCTGAGACATCTGGCGCATCTGGCGCATCTGACGCATCTGGCGTATCCGACTCACTGGGGAGGTCAACGCGATCGCCCTGGGCCGCCGCACTCAGGTAGGTGAACACCTCATCGGTCATCAGTTCATCTTGGCAAGGCCGCAGCAGACAGCAGTCCACCTCAAACATATGCCCCACCGTATCCACGATGGTTTGGAAAATATATTGGTAGTTCAGCGCACCACGAATGGCGCTGCTAATGGTGTTCAGCAACGACTCTTGGCGCAACGTGCGACGCAGTTCTTGGGTGCGGGTTCTCAAGACATTATGGGTATCCACCGCTTGGCGCACCACGGTTTTCAGCTCTTCATCATCCCAGGGCTTGGTGACATACTTGAAGACCTTCCCAGCATTAATCGCCTCCACCAGATCTTCAACGTCGGTGTAGCCGGTCAAAATGATCCGAATGATGTCAGGATATTGGGTTGCTGTCAGACTCAGAAACTCTGTGCCACTCATGGAGGGCATTCGCTGATCTGAAATGATCACCGCGATATCTCCCTCGGCAGCTAAAATCTCCAGCGCGACTGGCCCACTTTCTGCCCGCAATACCTTAAATTCCCGATAAAAGGTGCGGTAGAGCAGGTCAAGATTGTCTGGTTCGTCATCAACCACCAGAATTTTAGGCTTTTCGCTATCAGGAGATTTCATGCACTATGCTCCTGCCATGGGGGCATTCGTCTGATGAGAGTAGGGGGGTAGATTGCATGACCTCAAAAATGGAACGATGTTGTCACACGAGGACGGTTAGCACGAGATTCTGAACTGTGGCAGCCTCGGGCTGAGTTGAGGAGAACCACAGGCCCATAACCCGTCATAGGTGGCCCTGCTGCTGGACAAACTCCGTTGGTAGGTAAGAGTAGGCAGAGTGAATGCGATCGCACATTAATCACGTCATTCAACGAATATTCAGTTATTCAGGACTGGTCTGATGCACCCAGAGAAATTTGTCTCGTTCAATCGTCTGATAGCCTGCTTAAGATTCTAGCCTTCTTGCTGAGCATCGTTAGCCTTGACATCGGCTACCGCACTACACTTAAGCAGCCTATCGCACACTAGAGGGTGAGCCGAAGCTCCCAAGCTTTGATGGTTGTCGAGGGTAGTCGCAACCTTGCCATCCACTCCATGCCCCTGCACAAACTGGGTTGCTTTAGTATTCCCAACTTTTATCATAGAAGCTTTATTCCTAAACTATCTTGTTGAGAAGCGTGAATCGACGTCCCTGGCCCTCAACACCCTGCTTCCCCCAGAATTAAAGGTTAGAGCCGTAGTCTAGATGGAACTATTGGTAAGCAGGGTGACGTTGCTCATATTGACGGCGCTTAAGGCTCAAATCCTGATGAGAAGAGGGTTGAGCGCCGTCGCAACCTGTCAAGCTTCATTGACTTGAATTGACTAATTGAGTTCACTTATGAGTCCACCACTAAGTCCACTTACCATAAGCCCACTTACCATAAGTCCACTTACCATAAGTCCACGTAGTAGTTGTCGTAGTAGCGCGTCTAGGCTACTATTCCACCTCAAAGCTCATAAGCGCTAGAATTCTAAAAAGATTCCTGCGTTTAGAGTGCCGCCTAACGTCGCTACGTTTCGCCTACACCATTCACCCTTACCGCATCATGTCCACGTTTATGACGGGGCAATCCCAACCGTCTGCTGAGACCTATAGCTGGCAGTCAAGCGATCGCCTCAGAAATGGTGCAGCTTGTCTGATTCGCACTGTGCGGCAGCCAGACTTGCCGCTCCTCGCTGACATGCTCACCCAATGCTTTCACCCTCAAGAAGGGCTAGGGGCTTGGCTCAATCCGGTGTTTCGCTTGGGCATCTATGAGGATTTGCGCCATCGCTTTTATGCTCGTGATCCCCATACGGTCTGTTTAGTGGCGGTGGATCCTGAGGTAGCAACCGAGGGACGGCGATCGCTGGATGCTCCGATTGCCGGCACGGTGGAAATGGCTCTGCGCTATCCCAAGCTTTGGCAGCCCCAGCGGCAGCAATACCTCTATATTTCCAACCTAGCGGTGCAGCCCCACTATCGGCGGCAGGGGGTAGCCAAACAGCTTCTAGGCGTTTGTGAGCGGATTGCTTTAGATTGGGGCTATCCCGAAATTTGTCTCCATGTGTTGGACAATAACGCCAATGCGCGCCGGCTTTACCATCAGCTCGGATTTCGGCTGCAGCGGGCGGACACCAGTGTGGGATCGATGTTGCTCAAGCGTCCCCAGCAGTTGCTGATGGGCAAGGCCCTCACTCCATCGTCCCCATGACTTGTCTAGAGCGCGATCGCCCCTCCATGATCTACCTGCATGGCTTTGCCTCCAGCCCCGCATCGGCGAAGGCCCAGTACCTTGGCGATCGCCTACGAGAATCAGGCATCACCGTGGCGATTCCCGACCTCAACCAAGACGACTTCTCCCATCTGACCCTGACGCGTCAACTGCAGCAGGTGCAGGAGATCCTAGCCACAGCCTCCTCATCGGTGACCCTGATTGGCTCCAGCTTTGGCGGCCTCACCGCTGCTTGGCTGGCAGAACAGGCACCCACCGTCGATCGCTTAGTGTTGCTCGCCCCGGCCTTTCAATTTCTCGACCACTGGCTACCCCGCCTAGGTGCCGACCAGGTGGCCCACTGGCAAACCACCGGCTATCTACAGGTGTATCACTACACAGCCCAAGCGCACCTACCGCTGCATTATGGGTTTATCACCGATGCTCAAACCTATGATGAAACGAACCTGAAGCGATCGCTGCCGACCTTGATTCTCCATGGACGATCCGATGAGGTGATTCCCATATCCGCCAGCCGCGCCTATGCGGCCGATCGCCCCTGGGTGAGCTTGGTGGAGCTGGAGGACGATCATAGTTTGGGCAAGGTGCAGCCCCAACTTTGGCAAGCGATCCAACAGTTTTGTGGGATTTCAGAACCCTAGGCAGGATAGTCGAGCGCGATCGCCCCCCTGGCTTGCCTGTATGCCACTGGATCAACGGGAATCCACGATCCAGACCACCGATTCTCAAGGGTGATTCTACGGAGCGATCGCCTTCCCCGAGAAAATTGCCCATAGGGGTAACTGACCTGATAAGTTGATGGAAGTTCGGGCCAACCTCGTCAAAAGAAGATCCTGATGAACATACATACTGTCTCTACCCAACCCTTCGATGACCAAAAACCCGGCACATCTGGCCTACGTAAGTCCGTCACTGCATTTCAAACCCGGCACTACCTCGAAAATTTTGTTCAATCCATCTTCGATAGCCTAGAAGGCTATGCCGGCAGCACCCTAGTGGTGGGCGGCGATGGACGATACTACAACCGGGTCGCCATCCAGGTCATTCTGAAAATGGCGGCAGCCAACGGCTTTGGGCGCGTGTTGGTGGGTCAAGGCGGTATCTTGTCAACGCCCGCAGCCTCCTGCATCATCCGTAAATATCAAGCCTTTGGAGGCATCATCCTATCCGCCAGCCACAACCCCGGCGGCCCCGATGGCGACTTTGGCATTAAGTACAACATCGGCAATGGCGGCCCTGCCCCCGAAAAGGTGACGGAAGCTATCTATGCCCGCAGCCAAACGATCGACCAATTCAAGATCCTAGAAGTTGCGGATGTGGATCTCGACCAACTGGGGGCCGTGCAGCTCGGCGAGATGACGGTGGAGGTGATCGACGCCGTTGCCGACTACGCCGAACTGATGCAGTCTCTCTTTGACTTCGATCGCATCCGTGCTTACCTGAGCAGCACCGCCTTCCGCATGAGCATGGACTCGATGCACGCCGTTACAGGGCCCTATGCTCAGGTGATTTTTGAACAGATGCTGGGTGCTCCAGCGGGCACAGTGGTGAATGGCGTTCCCCTAGAAGACTTCGGCGGCGGCCACCCCGATCCTAACCTGGTCTATGCCCATGACCTGGTAGAACTCTTGTTTGGCAAGGATGCGCCTGATTTTGGAGCTGCCTCGGATGGAGACGGCGATCGCAACATGATCCTCGGACAACGCTTCTTCGTCACCCCTAGCGATAGCTTAGCCGTCTTGGCCGCTAACGCTACCCTAGTGCCCGGCTACAAAGACGGTCTGGCCGGCATCGCCCGATCTATGCCCACCAGCCAAGCCCCCGATCGCGTCGCGGCAGCCCTGGGCATTGACTGCTATGAAACCCCCACTGGATGGAAGTTTTTCGGCAACTTACTCGACGCCGGGAAGGCTACCCTCTGCGGCGAGGAAAGTTTTGGCACCGGCTCGAACCACGTGCGGGAAAAAGATGGTCTGTGGGCGGTCTTATTTTGGCTGAATGTCTTAGCTGTTCGTCAAGAGTCTGTGGAAGCGATCGTCACCGAGCACTGGAAAACCTATGGTCGCAACTACTACTCCCGCCATGACTACGAAGAAGTGGCCAGCGAACCGGCTCACCAACTGATGGATAACTTGCGATCGCTTGTCCCGACGCTCAAGGGTAAGGTGTACGGCACCTATGAGGTGGACTATGGCGATGACTTTAGCTACACCGACCCCGTAGACGGCAGCATCAGCAAAAAACAGGGCATTCGTATTGGCTTCACCGATGGCTCCCGCATTGTCTTCCGCCTCTCGGGTACCGGCACCAAGGGCGCAACTCTACGGCTGTACCTAGAAAGCTACGAAGCGGATCCAACCAAGCAGGGCCTCGATCCCCAAGATGCCTTGGGTGACCTGATTGCGATCGCCCATGAAATGGCCCAAATCAAAGCCCTCACCGGCCGCGACCAGCCCACGGTGATCACCTAAGCGATCGCCCTAGATGGGTTATCTAGCCTCCTAATTCCCAATGATTTGGGAGGCTCATAGGTTTAATTTGGAAAATGAATAGGTTAATCTAACCTGATCTTGACGTAAGGAAAGGAGGAGTCTTACAACCTGTAAAGGAGAAGGAAGCTCAAGCCAGTTATTCTTCCGATTGCCCGTTAACGATCTCTTTACAGACAGTAGTTCTCAGGGTGTCTAGCAGCTTGTCCAACCTGCACGATTGATTCTGTTCTCAACAAGATCGAGCGAAATGATGACCCTGAGACTTGCTGCTCTAGAGGTTATTCTATAGACATTGATGTAGACATTGATATAATTCTATGGTACTTTCTCCGTTGGGGAATCGTTACACAACCAACTCAGGCGTAGGATTTCAGGTCAACAACTCGACTCTGATGTGTCCTGACAGGTAGGTACTTGGCGGCATGACATTTCGTACTACATGGAGCTGATTAAATTGTTATGTATGATTCTGAAAAATGCCAAGAACTAATAGATCTTCTTATCTCTCCCATTCAATTAGAAAGTTTATCAGTCTTAGAAGACAACGTTTCCACGCTGAAAGAACATCATCAGCTAGCCTTTGCAATGTTGGCTGATACGATTCAAGAAGCTACTAGAGTCTTGTCTGAACCAACGATCAAGGCTAGAGAAGCTAAGATCCATAGAATTATTGAAACGATTAAGCTGAACGTAAATTCTTTAGCATTATGGGAACAAGCTAATAATCGAACCGCTGAGGCGCTAGAAGCAGGACATATTCGTCCTGAAACTCTTAAACCCCATGTTCGGTTTTCATCTGAGAAGTATGATGAGTTCTACTCCAATCAAAGCGCCAAGTTTTCTAATATGGCAGTAGATTCAGACTTAAATTCTTCTGGTGAATCATTCTACAACGATAACAGCACCTTATCGCATAACATCAATCATGCTTTTCGGGTATCCTACGGAGTTTATTTAATTGAAGTATTATTCGGCTTGCTCTCGACTAAAAACAGCGAGCAAGCCATCCGTTGGCTAGACATCGGATGCGGGTTTGGGCAAATTATCAACTCCGTAGATCCCAAGCGCTACGGCTGCCAAAACTGGGAGATTACAGGATGCGATATGCAAGAGGGGAAAATTAAGTTCGCCAACCAGCTTAAGCTTCCTGATCGCCAGTTTTTTACAAAAGAAGCTTTTTCTTTGTTATCTGAAATGTCAACGCAAAACAACCCGTATGACATTATCTCGATGTTTGAGTTTATGGAACATCTCAACGATCCACTGAGCTTCCTAGAACAGTTAGCTGGCTTCAGATCAGAGGTGATTTTGATAGCATCTCCCCTTGCACAAACGATTGGCAAGCCATTGATGCGCAAGCCGGATCCAGTACACCTATGGTCTTTTTCCCGAGAGGGGCTAGAAGACATGCTGAAAATAGCAGGGCTAGACGTCATTTACTCGTCTGAAGTTCGAGTCGGCAGCTACATCGGAGGACTAGATTGGCTAACGGTAGTCTGTGGAGATAAAGAGCTCTTTAAGGAAAAACGAACAAATTGGAGGCGATTTTAGTGCTTTTAGCCCACATAGGATCATAGCAAGCTAACCAATAAGACGTATGAGCAATGGTGTCCCATACGTCCCCAGATGTCCACCAGCCTTTCAGCTTGGGTTAAGAGATGGCATGACCCAGCACATCTCACCAAGATGTAGGTCGGATAAAGCTATAGCGTCAATGCACCTAGACCGCTCATGGTCTGATATGCCGTTGTTTGAACCTTAGAGACCTGCCCTAGCATCCTTCATCATAGATTCTGGGCACAGTTCCTGGATTATAAGCAAGTCGGACAGCCCCAAAAGCCTCTTCATCTACAATTTCAATGAGTCCTTCTTCAGAAATCTCATAGAGGCCGGTCTCATAACACTCAGCTAGGGCCAACATCATTGTGGTTAGGCTCGTAAAAGCTAAGTGAATCTTACCCAGTTGATCCATAAAATAGACAGGAGATGAGTCGGACTCAAAATCCATCCCCTCGACGACAAAATGCTCTCCTTCAAAACCACAGAAGGGAAATACATAGGTTGGCAAATCTTCCTCTCCTCTATCATCGATCTGAAACGGATCGTTGATATATCCTTCCATGGCTTGATCTAGGGCATAGTCTATATCCAGAAATACATGATTAATAAAGATGCCACATTCCCAGTTATCGTTGCTGATGCCGTTGTGCCATTGGTAGAGGGTATAGAGTTCTTGGGGCAGGTGGCAGGGGAATGGCTTCAGCTTTGTTTTAAGTTCGTCTAAGGATAATCCTGGCAGAAACCGACTGATATACTCGGGTTTGTGCTCCCGTATCCAGGCAAGAATTCGATCGAGTGCATCCGTTAGGTCATTCATAGAAAAATTCTGATACTCGCAATAGGAAAGGGGCAAGGTATCTTAGGAGGCTGGAGACGATTGGGTATCTCTGCTATGCCGATAATACTCGATAGATGGCGCTAGGAACGCTGCTGTACCCATCGTCGCATGAGTTCGACGGTGAACTGCAAGCGATCGCCCTCTTGAATCACCACATCATGGTCGCAGAGGGTCTTGAGGGCAGCGGTGACTGCATCAGGAGAGAGTCCAGTTGCCGCGACTAGTTCCGGGAGCGCTAAGGGGGCGTTGCTGAGGGCTTGCAGTAGCTCAGGTTGCCCCGGTGGCTCGCTGGTTTCGGCCTGTCGCCACACGCCGGTGAAGTAGGCTCAGCATCTGGTCGCGCTGCGGGCCCCGCCGTAGTCCCTCTTCGATGGTCGAGCCGAAGGCGGATAGTATCTCTAGGGGCAAGCACACAGAAACAAGGTGGTGTTCATGGAACACGTAAGATATGTCGTAATTCTACAATCCAATCAAAAAGAGGAGCACTGACCAGCTAGGCATATTAGACAGCAAAAGTGACTCGATTGTAATAATAACCAAGTTCCCTATGGAGTTTCGAGGTCATGGATCATGTAATCATTCATTGATTGCGTTTACGCAAGACACTAGACGTATCATATAGTACAAAAACTTTAAGTATACTTTTGTACCAGTAGCACATGATTTAACGTTGCACTATAATAGCGCCATGCTTCTGAGTGCTCATTCTCACAAGCATCGGTTTTCCAAAAGCTTATAACAATACGCCAATTATCATGAGGTTGGTAAGCAGTGCATAGCAAACTGATCCGTCTAGACGATGGGACTCTTGTGGAAGTAGAGCTTGATCCTAGCGAAGCTCGACAGATATCTGGTGGTTCTGCCGCAAAAAGGGTTCAATCTAGCCTCGACGTAGTGTCGCCAGTTTTGAAAAGAGTTTGTCACTCGGTTAGTAATGCGTGGAAAAATGTTGAGGAATCAGTGCATATAGAGCAGGCTGAGATTGAGGTTGGTCTATGTTTTGAAGGTGAAGGCAATGTCTACATAGCCAGCTCAAAAACTAGTGCTAATTTGAAAGTTAGATTGATAATCAAGCAAAACAACGTTTCATCGAGTAATTAATTCGGGAAATGTTCTCTATGGAAGAAAGCTCTCCGCAAGACTCAGTATCTTTAATAGTCAGTGCTGACAGTGATAGAAATGAGTTTGGCAGCAGTTTTTTAATACATAAGGAGAAAAACTTTACTTATTGGCTAACCTGTGCACATGTGCTGGGTGGTGTAGGTGGAGTTGGAAAGGCAAGAATAGATGAAAATTATCCTGTTCAATTAGTGGGACATGATGAGAAAGACTTAGGTAAACTGATTAAGGGATATGACTTGGCAGTTTTGAGAGTAGAAGGAGAAGAGCTACTCAGAAAACGGCCACTTAGATTAAAATTTTTTAGCAACACAGAACTCAATCGTGCTTCCAGGTATTTTAAGTTTTGGAGTTTTGGTCACTACCAAGATAGCGGAACGCGCCAGAAATACATAGGAGAAATCTTTGGTCAATCAAAGTTAAGCCCATCTCGTCTTGTTTCAGGCGGCAGTCGCCACAAAGTCTTGGAACTTGAACTTTTAAGTAGTCAACTACTGCCTGGATATAGCGGTTCCCCTGTTCTATTTGAAAACTCATATGATGTTGTCGGCATCATATGTAAAAGTAAGGAAAATGGGCAAAAGGGTGAGGCAGCTTACATAGAATCCATTCGCCATGTCTTGTTTAATAATCTCCCTACCCTTTATAAGAGGTTAACCATGAGACCATGCATCAAGGCAGGTGAGTTGACTGATTCGCTTTCAGATAAATTTCTAAGACTCTTTGTTAGCTCGAAAGTTTGTGAAGCTCTCGACTGGCTTGGAAACCCACAACCGTTACTTGATGTTGTCATTCAATCTGTCTTTGGGAAACAATATGTTGCGGAATCTTCTAGCATTGAAGACAAAGATGTGCTCTTGCAACGAAGTATAGTAATGGAAGAATTTGAAAAAGAATTGAAATACTATATAGAAATGATATACATTTCTATACTTTCAGGTAAAGTGAGCGATCTAAGCGAAGTTTCTAGTTCCCTCCCTCCTTCACCTCCCTTAAACACATACTTAGCAGCCCTTGATTGCATTAAGGATAATATTCCACCGCAAATTAGTGATGAAATATCTTTTTTAGTGAGAAAGCACATAGACTATTTGATTGAAAAGCTGCGAAGTGGCTAAGGCTGCGTGAAGATGCCTGAATCTTCGTGTTTTTGACGTTCTTGATTAAGTTGACATGATGTTAGTAGCTGGGTAGATAGTGATCAAGATTTAATGCTTTGCATCTCCAAAAAACTGAGGGACTGTACGCTTCATGCCAAGATAATCATTAACTTTTGGTATTGTTCAGAGTAAGATATAGTCGGTAGTGCATTTTATTGCAGGACAAAGGAAAAAACGAGGTTACCTTGCTCCGCCAGCTTTTGTCTGATTTGGCGATTGTAGTCATGGATGAACAGCC